>NZ_JBHUVA010000049.1:0-47142 GCF_042670805.1 Micromonospora sp. NPDC057141
GCAAACTCGTCGAACGCCCCACCGCCGAGCCGGTCACGACCGACACCGCAGCCGCCTGATCAAGATTCCTCATCCACAAGTCTTGACTATTGCTCAGATCGGTCGACGCCGGATTCTAGCGCGCAGCGCTTCGCGAGAAGTCCGTCGGAATCCGGCACCGCCAATCGAGAACACCGCCAAGCCTGCGAGCGGGTAGGAACGGCGTCCGTGGCAGTGAAGCCTGGATGTCAGCGCTGCCCATACGCTTGTCCGGCTGTCGGCCCCAGTAGCCCGCACGGCGGGCGCCGGATCCGCCGACCGAAGCGGGGGTTACGGTGGATAATCACCAATCCGACGATGAGGCTGCAAATGATCAATGTCCAGGAGTTCGCGCGACGGCTGAGCACTCTCGGAGCTGATGCGTTCACCAGCGACGACGTCGTGGACCTGGCGACCGCGGCCGATGTTCGCATCAGCGCAGACGTCGAGATCGACGCCACCCTGGCGCAGCGCTTGCTCGACCAGATCTCGCCCACCCTGCCGGTCACCGGGGCCCAGATCGCGGCGTCGCCATGGCCGCCACCGAAGTCATCCCGTCCTGCAGCGCCTTCGGTGTCGTTCTCCAGCCCTGGTGCCGTCGACGGACCAGCTGATCAGCCGACCCGACCCCGCAGTTCTGGGTCTGCGGGTAGCCGTCGGCGACCCGGCTCCCGACGAACTGGCAGGTGAAACTGCAGTCCCAGCTTCTTCAGCAACCGCCAGACTGCTCGCCGCAGCCGTCGACCACGACGCGAGCTGCGAACCCCACTCTCGCCGCCATCATCGGCTGAACTTCGTCCCCCTATCCGGCTCCGTACGCCAACGGTCGAGCGGGATCGTGCCGTGCACCGAGGAGACCTCCTGTGACAGCCTGGGGCGGTGAGCGGCTTTCGGAACCGGGTCATACGGCAGGCGGACAGCATTGCTGAGTTGTACCTGGAGGGTGAACGGCTGGGGCAGCCGGCGACGCGGGAGCAGAAGGAGTTCATCCAGGGCGTCATTGCGGCCGACTATGACGGTCGGACGGTCGTCGAGCTGTTGCAGAACGGCCACGACGCGCATCTCGCGGATCGTCGTGACGGCCGCATCGAGTTCCTGTTCGCCGAGGATGAGCACAAGTTTGGGGTGCTCTATGTCGCCAACGGCGGCCAACCGGTGAGCGTTGACGACTTCGACTCGATGTGCCGGATCGCGATGAGCAGCAAGCGTCCCGACCAGGGTATTGGTAACAAGGGCGTCGGCTTCAAGAGTGTGCTGCAGTTGTCGGACAGCCCTGAGGTGTACAGCCGGTCCGTTCAGGATTCACCTGCCTTCGACGGATTCTGCTTCCGGTTCGCCAGGCCGGCCGATTTCGATGCCCTCGCGGCCCGAGTCGCGCCGAGGCGGCCGGACTTGGCCGAGGCGCTGCGCGCCAACGTGTCCCCGCTCAAGGTCACGATCCCGATGGACGAGGTCCCCGCGCATGTGGCCGAGTTCGAGCGGGACGGGTTCTCCACGGTGGTACGACTCGTTCTACGCTCCACGGCCGCGCAGCAGCGGGTCAGGGAGCAGCTGGCCGAGCTTTCGTCGTCCGACGTGCCATTCAACCTCTTCTTGGAGCGGGTCGGGCGGATTGCGGTGCGGACGCGAACCACGGCCGGCGTCGAGTCCACGCACCTGCTCACCCGCTCGGGGCATCCGCTGGCCCAAGGGATCGAGGAGGTGCGCGTCGACGACGGTGCCTACCTGTTGCTGCGTCGCACTGTCCCGGAAGCCGAGATGACCCGGATCATCCGGCAGAGTCGGGACGCGAACGGTCTGAACTCCGGCTGGGAGCGGTGGAGGGGCGACGCCGCGGTGTGTGTCGCGGTCCCGCTCGACCGGCCCGTAGAACGCGGGCGGCTCTACACCTTCCTGCCGATGGGCGAGGCAGCGCAGGCGCCGATGCCGGCGTTCGTCAACGCGCCGTTCTTCGCGCAGCTCGACCGCCGAAGCCTCTCGCCCTCGATTCCCCTCAATAGTCTGCTCCTCACCGAGGTGGCCCGGCTTTGTGCGCGGGCCGCGACCGATGCGTCCGGTCTGCCGGGCGACGTCGTCCTTGACCTCGTCTGCTGGACGAGTACGGAACTGCCTCGTCTACGCAGGGCATTCGACGAGATCGGCGTCGACCCCGCCAAGCTGCCGCTGGTGCCTGCGCTGGGTCCGGATCGCGGCCGCACCGCCCTCGCCGCCACGAGGCTTTGGGCGGGTCGAGGATCTGTCTTCACCGCCGAGGCGGTGGCGGCCGCCGGAAGCACTCCGATCGTCGACACGTCGCTTCATACGTCGCGAAGGAGTCGTTTGTCGGTGCTAGCTCGTGACCTCGGCGTCCCACTTCAACCGGGCCCGGTCGAGGTCGGCGCGTTCGCCGAGGCGGTCGCGGAGGCGTTGGCCGCTCGTTCGGCGGCACCGGAGGTGTGGGCCGGGTTCTACGACGATCTGGAAGCTGAGCGGCTTGACGACAGGGCCCTGCGGCAGCGGCGGATCCTCATCGACGACGAGGGGAAGCTCTTGGCGCCAGGCGGCGAGCGGAGCGTCTTCGTAAGGTCGGCCGACGACGACAGTACTGGGGCGCACATTCCGCCGGCTGCGGTGCGAACACGGTTGGCCTTCATGCTCGCCGGCATCCCTTGGTTGACAGCCGAACGACGTAGGCGTCCCGGTCGCGTGTGGTTGGATGCGCAGAACCTGGTCCGGGAGTACCGGACGGACACCGTGTTGAGCCTGATTGGCTCGGCCATGCAGGCGATCGATGCGGGCGAGTCCGAGACGCTGCGGCAGTGCCTCGAGTTCGCGTTCGAGGTCTGGCGGCGGGCGCCTCGGGACGTCAGTCCCGAGGCGGTCCGCGACGCTCGCCTGCGGGTTCCGGCCAAGTCGGGCTGGAAGACGGCGAATACAACGTATTTCGGGTTCGGTTGGGGCGGGACCAGCGGTGAGACCGACACCCGCCTCGCGCAGCTTGTCGCCGCGGCGGGAGACGCCTCGGTGGATGTCCGGGGGATCGGCGACGCCACGATCGATGTCGCCCAATTGGGCGACATCGACGTTGAGCGGTGGCGGTCGTTCCTGGAGGCCGCCGGCGTCCGCCACGGGCTCATGCCCATACTGGTCCAGGCTTCCCGCATGTCGTTGTCCGGCTCGCAGGTCGCCAACCCCGAGACCGTGGGACATCTCCCCGTTGATGTGTCAGCGGATGATCAGCGACGCTGGCGCGAGGTCGCCGTGAACTGGCAGCGGTCCGGGCCGTGTCATCAGACGGTGCAGTACCGACCGGAGAGCGACGTCGCGATCCTGCCTGGCCAGCGGGACTGGTCGAGGTTCGACGTCCGTGCGCGTCGCCTGTTCACGGACCTGATCCTGCGGGGACTCGGCCGCTGGCCTGACTCAGTTCTGGAAATCCGCTTCGCCCGCGACAGCGACCCCACACGCCCGGCTTGGCCGACGTTTGTCGCTGCGTTTCTGGCCACCGCCGAGTGGATCCCACAGACCGCGCCCGGGGACCGCACACGGGTGAGCTTCGTTGCGCCGGACCGTGCCTGGTGGCTCCAGGCCGCGGAAACTCCCGACTACCTACCCGCTCCGCCGTCGAGCCTACGAGGGCTGGCGACACCACGCGTGCTAGCGCGGCTCGCTCGCGTCGGCGTCCGCTTCTGGGATGACCCGGCCACCGCCCGAAATCGCCTGGACCAGCTCACCGACCTGGTGGCGCGGCACCGCTCGCAGGGTGGCGGTCTGATCCCGCCAAGCGTCCGCAAGGCGTACGAGGAGGCATGGGAGGACCTCGGCGACACAGACGAACCCCCGCAGCGGATCGTCGTCGTCCGGCAGGCCCAACTGGACGTCACCGACCTCAACAGCGCGGGCGAGCCTGTGTATGTCTGCGACGAGACCGGCGTCGCCCAGGAGCGACTCCTCGCCCAGACGCCGATCGCGATGCTCGCGATCAGGAAGCACCGGCTCGCCACGCAGGTCCACGACCTTCTACAAGGATCCGGGCCCCGGCGGCTGGTTCGTACCTCCACGGTGATCATCGACATCACCGCGGACGGTCAGCCGGCTGCCGACCTCACGTACCGCCGACTCGATGACCTTGCCGGACGGTGGCTGCACACGTTGGTACTCGGTGCCGTGGAGTTCCAGCAGAACTCGTTCCTGACGGTCAGCAGCAAGCAGCTCGCGACAGCCGCCCGTCAGCTCAGCCAATGCGAGCTCGCGGCGGCGGGGTCGATCGTCGCGAGCGTTGGGGGCCACCCGGTCGGGGCCGGAGTCGTACCCCGGTCGTTCCTCATGAATGCTGACGGCAAGCCCCGCATCGTCGTCGCGGCCACCGACTCCGGCCGCTGGACGCTGCTGTCGGCCGCTTCCGGGTCGTTGGCCGAGCTAGTCGGATTTCCCCAGATCGAACGCTTCCTCGAGTTGGCACTCATCGACCTGCACCGCATCTGCGGCGACCGGACCCCCGCCATCGCCGATATCGCGCAAGCCCTGCGTGTGCCAGTCGAGGATCTGCGGGCACTGGTGCTCGACGGCACCAGTCACCTGTCCGATCACTTCGCGGTGGTCGCCGTGCTCGCAGTCATCGATATCGGCGTCGCTGAAGAACTGCGCGACCGCCGGGAGCCATTCGACGGGCGTGACGACCTTCGTGCCTGGTTGTCGGACCGTGGCATCCACGCCGACACGGCGCTCGCCCTCGCCGATGAGGACGACCTGCACATCACGATCGAGAAACTGAACGTCACGCTGGCCACGGCCAACGAAGGTCTCCGCGCCGTGGGCCTGGCGCCGCTGCACAACGGCACCGGGCATGCCCGACAGTTCGCGGCCCACCTCCAGCGGCACCGCACCGGGATCCAGGACAAACTCCGGGATCGATACCTCGCCGTCGCCGAGCGCGGCGAACCGTTGACCGACTACCTCCGGCTGCGCGACCTCCCCGACCTCGGCCCCGATCCGGAATGGCTGGATTCCCACTGGGAGATCTCCGAGCCGCTACTCCAAGGACGGACCGCCGACTGGCTCGACCGGGTCTCCCCAGCACCAGCGCCTACAGCGGTACCGCTGCCGTCCGTCAACGAACTCAGGGAAGTCGGCCAGCGCACCGCCACACGTGTGACGGCCGCCGCCAAGATCGCGGTAGAAGCATGGTTGCACCGATCCGCGACGACCAGCAACCGCAGGCCCGGCGCGCCCGAGTCGGTCGCCGCCCAAATGGCCGCAGACGGCAGCATGGACTTCCGCCGGCTCACGCAGGCCCACGTCATCAGCTGGCTGTACTCCCACAGCCAGTGGCCAGAGCCGATGCAACAGGAGATCGCGCCCACGCTCCTGGGCCTCTCCCCGCAGGACCTGACGAGAGCCCAGGAGCGCCTGACCTTGGCCACCGAACAACAGCACCAAATCTCAGTGGCCACGACCTACGGCACGAAGAAGTTCGGCCACGAACCAGAGGAAACTCAGGCATTCATCAACACCGTTCGCTCGGATGTCCCGGCCGAGGTTCTGGCAACGCCGCCGCTGCCGTCCGCCCCACCCACGACACTGCCCAGAGAACCGACGAGGACCGGCGGGTCCAGCCTGGGAGGAGGCTGGCGAGCCACCACGGCACCGCCGGAGGTGACCGCGAGGGTGGGCCTCGCCGGCGAACTCCTGGTCGGCGAGTGGATTCAACACCGGTTCGGCTATCCACCCGAGACCACCTGGAAATCCGGCTACCGCCGGATCCGGTTCCCGGACGACGGCGACGACGGTCTCGGCTACGACTTCCTGGTCAACACAACCGACAAGCGCATCCTCATCGAGGTCAAGGCAACTACCGACATCACGCTTCAGATCACCCTCGGAGAGTCCGAGGTCCGCCGGGCGCAGGCCCTCGCGGCCGACGAGGAGTACCTGATCGCCTTCGTCACCGACGCCCTCGATCCGGTGCGCCGACGCCTCCACATCCTGCCGAATCCACTGGCCACCGGCGGCTTCGAGTTCTACCGCGTGGCCGGCCGCAGCATGCGCCTACAGTTCCGCTTGCCCACGCGCTGAGGGGCACTCAATCTGTGCTGTCCAGCGGAACGGTGCCGCGACTGGCCCAGGAATCCCACCGGGGGTGTGTCGGTCGGCGGTGGCTAGGGTCGAGCTGGCCGCGTTCGTGTCGAGACTGGCTGTCGACGACTCACGCCTGTCAGTACGCTCGCCGTCGTGGTGGATGCGGCAGCGGTTGAGGAAGCGTTGGGCGTCTTGGCGGTGCGTTTGGTGACGCCGGTGGATCTGATCACCATCCACCGCGACAACATGGACGAGGCGAGGCGAAACTCCCGGTACCGGAGCATGAGGTACGGGGCGTTCCTTCTGACGTACGGGCCGTTCGAGATGTTCTTCAACCAGTTGATCGGCGCGCACGGCGGCCCCCGGCAGAACACGCCGGCGACCATGGAACGGATACGGCAGCGGTTCGGCCAGCACCTCGGCTTCCCGGATGTCACCGGTCAGTGGCGGGCCCGGGTTCGCGCGCAGCCCGAGCCGGGTCGCGGTGGGCGCTGGCTCTGGACCACCATCGAGGCGCAGCGCCTCGACAACTACCTACGGGATGCCAAGGCGGTCCGGAACCGGCTCGCGCACGGCGACGACCCGCAGACCGCGCCGAACGATTCGGGAACCCTGTATGACCGCAAGGACGGCAAGACGTCCATCACGCTGATGTGGGTCGAGGGCTTCGTCCAGGCGGTACAGGACTTGGCCACGATCACCGCCCTCGAACTCACCGGAGAAACCACCTTGATCCCAGACTGGCCGGTCCCACCCCGTACCGAGGTCAGCGCAAACCCGCCCGCGCCGCCGTGGGCGGCGACCCCGTAGCGGCAACCTACCTTTGAGTGGCGGGGAGAGCGCGAGACGCCCGCACTGCGGCCGGACGGAGTCGGCGGCCGTGATCCTGAGCAGAACCTCGCACTAGGCTGGAGTGCCGTGCTGGCTACGAGTGCGATCGAGCGCCTCCGTAGCGGTCAGCCCTACCTCGCCAAAATCTACAAGATCAGCGATGATCACGAACTCGTGCCGGATCTTCGGCGCGCCGAATCGGCGCCCTGACGTTCGGCATCTAGCCCTGTTCGGCTGCGGTTGCAACGGGGCTTTGGTCGTGCAAGCCGTCGGACAGGTTCCAGCGTAGGGCGGAGGGCGTGGGACGACCTATTGGGAGTACGCCCACGACGATCAGCCGGGGCGTTTCGGTGGGAGTTCGGGATCGCGAGGCCACCCACACGCTGTCGTCGAAGCTCGTGTAGCCGCTCGCGTGGTTGCTGTGGTCCCCGATCAGCAGGATGCCGAAAGGTGGGGTGGTGGCGGTGTAGTTGACTGCCTGGGCGATGTACTTGTCTTCCAGGCTTGGTGCGGTCCAGCCGCTGGTGTGGCGCTTGACCTCGACGTTGAACCGCATCCCCGGCGACGGGGTGTAGGTGATGTCAGTACGCCCGGAGGCAACGTCGACCACCTCGCGATGCACCGTCCCGTTGGGAAGTCTGGAGATCAGGTGCTGAAGGCAGTCGTTCTGTAGAGCCTTTTCCGGCCATTGCTTCCCCGACGGGGGAGGACCGAGGTACGCGGTCACGGAGCCCAGGTAGTCAGCCTGGGCGTCGAAGCGATGGTGAACGAACTGCAAAACGTGGCTTAGAAGTGTGGTGAAATGAGCGTTAACTGGGTGCTTCCAGCCAGAACTGCCGCCCAGTTCTTCGAGGACGCGCTCGAGCTTCTGATCAAGTAGGACGTTCCCTGTGAGGGCGTAGCCGCGCTCGTGGTCAAGCACCATCTTGCGGAGGTGCTCCTGAAGGTCAGGGTCCTCGACGGCTTCGAGCAGCTCCAGGACCGGCTGCCCAGCCGACGATTTTCCCGGCGGCTCCGCTGGTGATCCAGCGCCGAGGGCTGCTCGGCGAACGCCAATGGCGGCGTGTAGGTGGTTGGCGTCAGGATGTGCGGCCATAACTGGATCGACCTTGAGCGCTTGCTCGAGGTGATGGAGTAGACCCATCTCGTGAATGAAAGCGGCCTCCACTGAGGGGGACACCAGGCGCTCAAGCCCTCCTGCGCCTGCGGGCGTGTGGACAGCCCTGCTGGCTTCGTAGACCTGCAACACGCTGGTCAGCACGGCACTGGCGTCGTACCAGCTCGGCTCATGCAGGTGAGTGGCGGTGGTAGTCAGGGTTGTCACGAGCCGGGCCCAGGCGGCTTCGGTCTGGCCTCGTGCTTCGAGCCAACGCGGTTGATGCATGCGGCTGGACCAGGCGCCGCGCTGCATGACCACGGCGCCGAGGGAGTCGGCTGCGGCAGCGATGCGGTCACGGATTGCGGGGTCCGGTCCCGAGGTAAGACCCGTGAACAGCAGCACGGCGTCGACGGCGTGGGCGTAGGCGCGCGCGTCGAGGCGCGCCTCCTGGGCGCCGTCTACCCTGTGCATGAGCATCGCTGCGTCACGGAGCAGCCGCGTAACTTCGGCTCGGTCAGATGCTTGCAGGCCGGCCCGCAGGGCAATCACGGCCAATTCGTACCGAGCGTCGTTGCGGGTGGCTGGTGGTAGATCAAGATGTGTCTCAAGGGTCTGCAACACCGCGACAAGATTCTCGTCGTCGTAGTGGTCGTGTGCGACTCCGATGAGCAGGGGCAGGCGCTCCAATGCCTCAGGAGGCTCGGTGCCGTCGATCTCGGTCAGAATCCACAGGATCTGGTGGGGGTTTGCGTACTCGCTGATGGACAGCTGCAGCAGGCCAGCGACCGCAGTGTGGGCGTACGCCGGGTCGAGGCCACCCTGCAGCGCGTCAGTGGCGTGACGAGCCAAAGACTGTGCGGTGCTCTTGCCGAACGTGCCTAGCAGTTCGGGGTGTTGATAGAGAACGTCGAGGGCTTCGGCCAGGACCCAGGCTGCGTGAGGCTCATGGATCCCGGCCTTGATCGCAGCGAAGAGCGGCTCCGTGTGGGTAGCAGGGGGTTGCGAGGCGTCCTGTGCCACCGCTTGCAGCAGGTAGGGAAAGAGCGGGCCTTTAGCCAGGGACCGTGCTTCCACCAGCACGGCGTCCAGGCCGCCGAGATCCGAGATGCTCGGGCCTTGATCGAGCTGTTCCTGGGTCGCGGCCGTAGCCCACTCCGCGAGGGCGTTTTCCACCGTGGTCATCCTGCGCTCCCCGGTCAGTGGCACCGGCCGTGCTCGGGCCCTGGCTCAGTAGATCACTTTCGCGCTAGAACATGTGATCACCATCATTGGTAATGATCCTTTCGTCGGAGAGTAGGCCGTCAATCAGCGGCGGTGTCGCCGTTGTCAGGATGATTTGGAGCGCCGGAAGTTCCTCTGCCAGGTCCCGTAGAGCCATGATCAGTTTGCGGCCTGGTTCCGTTGTCACTTCCTCGGCGCCGACGGCGTCGATCAGCAGCAGCCCTGGGTGGGAGGCGGCGCCTCGCCGAGTGCTGATCCGCAACATGGCGATGACGGTGGCGATCCGCATCCGCAGGCGCTCGCCGCGGCTGAAGTCGTCAAAGGGCGTCTTTTCGCCGTCTTTGATCGCGTTGATCCGTCCGTTGCGCTGGATGTTCACTGAGTCGAGGTCTGCGACCCCGAAGGTCCGCGCCAGCTCGACGATGTGCTGGTTCAGGTCAGGAAAGAGGTTCTTCGCCGCCTCTTGGACCGTGCCCTCGACCACGGAGTGAAACGTGAGGAGGATCTGCTCCGAGCGGTTCGGCTGGGCCGGCTCGCCGCCATCGTCAGAGCCAGTCGCCTGAAGCTGGCCCTCCAACCGTGCCGCCTTGAGGTCCAGATCGCGCATCGCTTGATACGCCCGCGCCACGCTGACGTTGTTGAGCTCAAGGACGGCAGCCTCATGGCGACGCTGGGCATCCGCCGCTTCTCCAGCGCAGGCATCGAGGTGCGCCTTGGCTTGCTGCCGTGTTTCCCGAGAGTCGCGCACCTGCTCCTCCAACTCGACGAGCCTGGCGGCCGTCAGCTCCGGATCCACCGGCGGTAGCGGGCGGGTGCAGACAGCACAGGAGGCGTCCTGGCGCTCAACGGAGTACCGGTCCTGTTCGAAGGGCATTTCACAGCGCGAACAGCAGGTCGGTGACAAACGACCCAGCACCCGCCGAGCCTCTTCCGTCTCCCGGGCATCCATCAGCTGCTGTTCAGACAGCAACCACACCTGCTCGGCGGCCTGTTGAGCATCCTCGGCTGCCGTGTAGGCATCCCGGACGGCACGCAGGTCAGCCAGCGCGGCATCAACCGCCGCTAGCGCCACCTCGGCCAATGGGCTGACGGCCCGCTGCGCTGCCGCCAGCTGCCGGCGAGTGTCCTCGAGTTCCCGCTTCCACTGCGCGCGTTCTTGGCCGCGAATCGTCCGGTCCTGATCGGCACGGTGAGCGGCTTGGTTCGTGGACTTTGTGTGCCGCTTCTTCGCGGCGGAGAGGTGAGTCAGCAGGGAGGTGTAGGGGATCCCGATGAACAGCTCTAGCAACTTCGCTGGCAGCGCCCCTGGTACGTCTCCAAGCAGGAGTTTGTCTCCGCCCGGGTTGAGGTAGACGGCGCCAAAGTACGCCGGCCAACCGTGCACCTGAGCGGCACCCTCGCCGTCTAGCCCGCCACTCTTGTTCCAGAGCTCCGTGGAATCCAAGCCAAGCGACTCCCGCATGAAGGCCCCGATGAGCTGCTCCACCGGCTCCTCGCCGTCGGCGCTGACCAGCATCCGCAGCTTGCCGTCGGTCGCGGCCAGCAGTTGGCCCTCGGTATCGGCCGACAGCAGCACAGCGGTCACATGGGGTCGGCCGCTCGACACGTCCTGGTTGATCACCACGCGGACGTGCTGGCCGCTGACGGTGACGTCGACGGCGATGCGTCGGACCCAGGCTTTGACGTGGTTAGGCAGATCGCGTGTTCGGCCCCGCAGCGCCCATACCAAGAACTCCAGCAGGCTTGTCTTCCCGGCGGAGTTGCTCGGGTGCATGATCGCCCAGACGCCGGCGTCCAAGCGCCGGTCGATGTTGATTTGTTCGCCGGTCTTCTTGACGCCCTCGACGCGCAGCCGCAGCACTTTGATGCGCCGATGCGGCGGGATCGGGCTGGGCAGGGTGATACCGAATTCCCGCAGCACCGTCTCTACATCGGCCACCGTCGCCGAGGACTTTGTCGCGGCGGTCGCTAACAGCTCGCCGGGGCTGGGTGGCGTCCAGGTCTGCACCGCCGCCGGGCTCACAGTGGCCGTCACCGGACCAGCTCCTCTCGGGCAGTGGGGGCCGGGACAGCCGCCCGGACTTCGGCTAGCCGGCGGCGGGCCTGTTCCGTGATCGCCGGGATGTAGGAGCCGATGGGGGTGTCGGCGTATTCGCGCTGCAGGTACTGGCGAGCCTTGATGTGGCTGCCACCCAAGCTGTCTACGAGGGCCACCACGGTTCGGGTCCGATCGCCGTACCAGCCGAGCGCGGGTGCTTCCCTCAGGAGGTCGACGGCGGTCCTCTGCCCCTTCTCGAGCAGGTAATAGTTGTGCTGAAGGACTCTGCGTTCGCCGAGCCGGTCGTGCTTACGCGCCAGGCCCCTCTCAACGAGGACCGACAGGGCGTTGTCCAGCTGCTCGAAGGCGCCGAAGCGGTGCCGCAGCATGGGGAAACGGCGTAGGTCGGGCTCTTGCGACGACAGAATGCGCTCCGCCTCGCCGACAAGTCCTGGTGAGTCCGGGTGGGACTCGTACTCGTTCAGGAGCTCGTTGGCGAGGTAGTCCGGGTAGCGGACCCAGAAGTCCAGCTTTTGTAACCGCACCTGGGTGCGAACGATGCCTACGGCACTCGGTGGTGCCTCGCTGTCCTCGCCCATGGGTTTCGCGGCTGCGTCGATCAACAACAGCAGTCGAACCGCGTCTTGCCAGAGGCTGGCGTGCCGGACCATCACCTGAGTCACGTGTAGAGCCAACCGGACCACCACACTGCGTGTCTAGACCCGTCGCGCGGCGTAAGGCGACTTCTGACCGAGGCGGTCGATCTACGACCCGATCGATCGGGCACCCACCGCCAGCTGGCTGACGTCGACCAACGCCGCGATAGATCCGTGGCTGCTCGGTGGCTGCTCGGGCGACGGGGGACGGGCGTGGATTTACCGGGACGGAGCCGGATTCATCAGCTATCGAGGGCCCTGGCGCTAATTGATGGATAGCGATGGCAGCCGGCTGCAGCGCCTGGACCAGCAAGGACGTAGCTGGACGGGGTTGGACTAGGGAGGTTGCGGAGCGACTCTGTTTGGTCTAGAGTGCTATTATGAAGATCCGTAGTCCTAGCTTCCTACGGATCAGAAGCTTAGGGGTTCGAGACCCGTCGGCTGGTTCGGAACGGTGTGCCACCACACAGCGGCGATCGTGGCCCGGATGGTGGTGCGGATCCGTTCGACGGGGTCCCAGGGTTGAACGAGCAGGCCGATGCCTTCGGCGTCGGGGTCGAGGGGTCCGAGGGACAGCTTCAGCAGCGGCAGGGCGGCGCACCGCTGGCGGGTTTCGGCGACGATCGCCTCGATGTCGCTGTCGGGTATCTCGTCGGTGAAGCCGATGCCCTGGATGGTCAGGTGCAGGCCGTCGAGCGGCACGAGGTCCAGCCCAGGCCGCAGGGTGAGCTGCTGCTGAAGGTCGGTGACGAGGTGGTGGAGTACGGGTTGGTCCTGGAAGGTGAGGTGCCAGGTGTAGGAGTGGCGGCCGGCGTGCCAGCCGAGACGCCAGTACCAGTGTTCGGTGAGGGTGGGCAGGTCCTGGTAGGTGGTCCACCGTTGCCGGAGGCTGGTCAGTTCCCGGCGGCTATGTCGGCGATCGGAGGCCCGCCGGTGGTGTCGCGCCGGGGTGTGCGCGTTCGGCGACCAGCTCTGCGACGTCCTGTAGCCGTGGGTGGTGGCGCAGGGGGTGCGCGGCGGCGAGGAACTGGTAGGTCGCTGGTGGACGGATTCGAAGCGGTGCTCGGTGGTGAGGGCGAGTGCTTGCAGCTCCAGCTCGGCCGCGTGGTCGAGGTCGTCGGGGTCGTCGGCGTGTAGGTGGGCGGTGGCCAGGTCGAGGCGGCTGAGCGCTTGGGGGCCGTGTAGCTGGGCGGTGTCGAAGGCGGCGGTTGCGGTGGTGAGGTGGCCGGCGACGTCGGATCTAGTCGGCCGCCAGGTGATCGTGTTCGGGATGACGGCCAAGGATCGGGCAGTCGCTGTGGCAGCCCGTTCCTCCTAAATCGATGGCAGTCATCGCGGAATAGCGTCAACTCGGTCAGGTTGACCGGCCACATGATCAGTATAGATAATTTTGACCGGGTGTCGGGTCGAGTGCACCGCGATGGTGCGAATAACATCGTTTGCGCAGCGCGACTGGGAGGATCGGTATGTCCTACGAGGATCGCGGACCGATGTCGCAGGATGGTTCCCCGGGTTCGACCCCGCCGATTCCACCGGTTCCCGGTGCGACATCTGCCGGCCCCTCACCGGCACCGCCCACTTCGGCCCCGCCGTCCGGCCAAATCCCGGCCTCGGGCTTCGGTTCGGTGTCCCCGGGCCGGATGGGCGGCCAGCAACCGGTGGCCTGGCCTGGCCCGATGCCGGTCGCGTACCGGGCCAACCGGCGGGTCTGGTGGCTGGTCGGCGGTGCCGCGTTCCTCACGCTGGCGCTCTGCGCGGGCCTCATGGTGTCGGCGGCATTGGTCATCTCCGGGTGGTCGGACGGCCAGCCGGGCAGGGCGGACCGGCAGGCGGCGACCCTGTTGTACGAGGCCGCGCGCACCCTGTACGACTCCGAGGCGCAGCGCTACCAGGGGACGTTGACCACCGACTCGGGTACGCCGGTGCGGATCGAGTCACAGGTCACCAGCGACGGCACCATCCTGTCCAGGGTCGAGTTCGACGGCACCCGGGGTGAACTGCTCTACATGGGCTACAACGGCATGTACGCCCGGGGCGGCACCGCCTTCTGGGCGGCGCTGGATGCGCCGTTGGCTGAGGCGACACTGTATGGCGACGCCTGGGTCCGGGTGGACCCGGGCACGTTGGGGTTTGATCAGGGTGAGCTGGTGCCGGCCACCCTCGCCGAAACGCTGGTACCGGGCGTCGGGGACGGCGACGGCCCAGCGCCCGAACTGGAGGCAACGCTCGGCGAGTTGCGAACAATCGACGGTGTTGAGGTGCGTCAGGTGCGGACGCGTGACGCGTTGGCGTCGATCACCACCGGTCAGCCCAGGCGGATGGTCCGGCTCGAGTCGACCCGGGACCGCGTCCCGACCACGACTCGGACGAGCCGGCACGGCGGCGGCTCCCCCGCCGGCAGTGGCTACCAGCTGGTCGGGATGACGGACGACGACGAGTCGGAGCTGGCTCTAAGTGCGCTCTCCCCAGCGGAGTTGGATGAGTTCTTCGCGGCCGTGAAACATCGGGTCCAGCAGCTGGCCGATGCGTTCGACTCACAGGTGAGCTTCAACCTGGACGGCAACGGCCGGATCGGACCGTGCCTGCAGACGTCGTGCCTGGCCGCGTACACCATCAGGAATCAGGTCGATCTCCAGTCGGAGTACCTGCGGACCAGCGGACCGGTGAGTGCCGAGGTGACGATCACCATGACGCTCGACGGGCGACCGGTGCGCACCTGCGCGCAGTCCGTCACGATGCCGCCGAATGGCTCGGCGAGCGTACAGTGCCTGGCCACCTACACCCTGCCGCGCACCCGGACACCGAAGACGTACATGGTGCGGGCGGAGATCCGGGCCCGGGCGAAGGCCGTCGTCAAGGCCGACATCGACCGGATGATCAAGGACGTCGCCCGCTTGGAGGCGGCGAGGCGGGCCCGGCAGAATCCGGCGGCCGCCACGCCCCCGCCGCCCACTGCGCCACATACGGCGGGCACCTCCCCGACCGGCCCGGCCGGTGGCAGGCCGACCGGACCGCCGACGAGGATCGAACCGGGCATGACCGCAGAAAACAAGCGTTCGCTGCAGCGGGAGAACGAGGCGGCAAACATCCTCGCCGACAAGGGGTACCGCGTACAGCAGAACCCGAACCAAGCGGAGGCTGCGGCGGCCCGCGCGAAGACCGGAGACATCGGGAAGCCGGCCAGCAAGCCGGACATGCTGGTGGAGGGCAAGGTCTTCGACGTTTACTCGCCGTCGGCGGTCAAGAAAGTGCGGGGCATCTGGACCGAGGCCCGCAAGAAGGTAGACGAAGGGCAGACCCAGCGGGTGCTCGTCAACCTCAAGGACTGGCCGGGAGAACTAGCCGACCTGCGGAAGCAGTTCGCCGACTGGCCGATCCCGGGGCTCAAGGAGGTCAAGGTAATAACCTCGGCCGGCGAGATCTTCCCGTTGCTGTAGGGAGCCACATGTCCATCGATTACCGACTGACCCTCGACGGCGAGGTCCCCTTGCCCGACCTCGCCGCCCGCGCCTTTCCCGACCCAGCGGACCTGGCGAGGTTCGAGCCGTACCTGGCAACGCTCGGCGCAGAGATGTCGGAACAGCGCGGCTTCGCCATCACGCTGCTCACCGGCCGAAACGGCTACCTGGACGCCGAGGGCGACGACGGTCCGTGGGAGTGGGAGCCGGAGCGCTACACGGACCTGAGCTTCCGGATGGACAAGTTCGGCCCGCCCGACTGGGGTACCCGGAACATGGTGGCGGCCGTGGACAGGGTGCTCCGCTCCGGTGCCGAGAATGCCGCCCTGGTGCTCAACGGCGAGGTGCTGGTGCTGACCCGGTTCGGCGGGCAGCTGCGGAAACACAACAGGGAACGCTGGTGGAGCTACTACCCTGGCGCGGAGGCGTCGATCCCCGGCTGAGCGGGCGGCAGTCGTCGAAGACCACGATCTGCGCTCGGAGTGGACCTGCCCGCTCAGGCTCGGCGGGCCAGGAGGATGCGCACTCGAGCAACAGCGCCTCACGGCGCACCGGATCAGAAGGTTAGGGTTCGAGTCCCTTCGGGCGGACAAGATCAAAATGGGTCTAACCTGCCGGCATGGTGGTGCTTGTCCATCCCTTGTGGTCGGTCGGGTACTCGGGGGTGCTCGTGCGACGAGCGTCCCTCACGTCCGGCTCTGTCCGGTGGGCGGTTGCCGCGTCTGGGTGGCTTTGATCATGAATGGTCTACCGTTGCCGGGTTCCAAGCGGCCACAGAGGCCACGGCAGCGCTCCCGCGTTGCCTAGGAGGTAGAAGTGGCGTCCTACCCGCCACGCCAGCACGCCACACGATTCAGCTCCACGCCCAGCTCGCCCGCGATCCGATAGTGTCGAATCGCTGTATACCAAGCACTGCAACAATCGGCTCGACGCGGGCCGATGCAGGCGGAAGGCCGAGCCCATGATCGATCGCCAGGACCTCCAGCACGCAAGAAACGATCTCGGTCGCAGAGGCTCCACACCACAGAACCGCACTTCACGGGCCACGATCGAGTTTCCGAACGGTACAGGGTACCGGCGTGACCAACCACGCCCCGCCCGCGGCCGGTCACCATGATCTTCGGACGTGTTGCGGTAGCCTTCACCCAGCAAGTGCCTTCCGTGACTGGAAACTCGGACCCTCAGCAAGTCCCATTTGCCCTGATAAGAAGGCACTTCTTCGTTCTCGGTCCACTCCTTGGGCAGCCCTTATTGAAGGGCCGAGGTTAGGTCGCCACGGGCCGACGGCGGGTCCGCTGGTGGCACCCGTGCACCCTGCCCGACAACGCCCTGCAGCCCGGACAGGCCACGGGTCCCTCAGCTCAGGAGTCCGAGCCCGCACCAAGATCCGCTCGCCCTCGTCCGTCACGTCGTCGATCACCAGCGGGGGACCTGGTGCCGCAGCACGAGTACATCGACTACCTTCGGTCACCATCGAATGTGAGACAGAGCCGAAATCTACGCAGTCCCTGTCGACAACACGCTCAGTACGCACAGCCCACTGTCCAATGGTGACATAGATCACAGCTGATAGGGGTTGTGAAGATCGTCCCGCCACCTCTTCCGTCGAGCGACGTGATGTTCGTGCGCCGCACCAATTGGGCCAGCTCGTGCGTTCCCATTGATGCATATCCTATTTCAATGCAGCGACCCGGCGGCAAAAAGTCGTCGAGGTGCACACCTCGGCCAGCTCGTGCGTTCCCATGGACGCATATCCCATTTCAATGCAGCGACCCGGCGGCAAAAAGTCGTCGAGGTGCACACCTGCCGCATCGCCTCGGACAATTGGGTCGAGCTGGAAAACCTGGCCAACGATGATCGCGAAGCGGTAACTCTCAGTCAGATAGCCACGCATACTTGATTGACATCCATCTTTGTGTATACCCTTGCCGTGTTCTCGCGGAATCACCCCCGCCGCCAGGGAATCCCCTCGATCCTATTCGTGTTCGCAGGAGACCATGGAGTCTGCATGGGTGCAGTAGAAAGCGTCCCTATATCCGCCCACCAGGGCAATCGCGACGATTACAGGCTGACCGAACGGGCACGCGATACCAGCTCGTTCCAGAGCCGACTGCTGGTGTCGTCGCTGCAGGCCCAGTGTGATGAGATGGCCCGGCTCGCGGCCACGACCAGCAGGATGCTGGCGCGCCTTTCCGCCGCCGATCCGGTCGATGAAATCGTCACCGACGCGGCCCGGAATCTGATTCCGCGCTGGCATTTTGCCATGCTGAACGACCACGAGCGCAACGACGCGCTGGCGGTGGCTCTGGAACGGCAGATGAAACCAGGTAGTCGGGTACTCGATATCGGTTCCGGAACCGGACTGCTCGCCATGATGGCGATCCGCGCCGGTGCCTCCCATGTGACAAGTTGCGAGACCAACCCGGTAATAGCGGAGATCGCCCGCGAAATCGTCGCCGACCACGGCATGGCGGACGTGATCACCATTGTTCCGAAGCGTTCGACCGACCTGGTGATCGGTCGCGACCTGGCGGCACCGGTCGATCTCCTCGTCTCCGAGATCGTGGACTGCGGGCTCATCGGGGAGGGGATCCTGCCAACGATTTCCCACGCCCGCGAGCAGCTCCTCGCTCCTGGAGGTCAGATGCTGCCCCGGTCGGCGCGGCTCCTGGGCTGTCTGGTCGACAGCCCAGTGGTAGCCAGCCTTAACCAGACCGGCACGGCAGCCGGATTCGACGTGCGACAACTCAACACCGTCGCCACCCGGGGCCACTTCCCCGTCCGGCTGAACACCTGGCCATACCGGATCGTTTCCGACGTGGTGGAGCTGGCCAGCTTCGACCTGGCCAACGGCCCACTGGACGACGGCAGCTCCACTGTTCGCCTGACCACCACCGAGCAGGGCACGGCACATGCCCTGGTGGCCTGGTTCGAGTTGGACCTCGGCGCTGGCGTGATCATCCGCAATTCACCGGACAATGTCCGCTCGCACTGGATGCAGGCGCTGGTTCCGATCGGCGGTTGGCTCGCCGTGTCCGTCGGTGACCGCGTCCCGCTCACCCTGACCTGGCGCGGTACCCGCCTCGGCGCCACCGTCCACCAGCCCCTCACACCGTCGGAGGACTGACGTGTCGTTCACCCCTCCCCCTTACACCTCGTTCGAGCTGTCGCAGGACGAGCTGAAGGCAGCCGTTCTGCGATACGCGAGCAACCCGCTCTATCTGGACAACGACGACTGGGAGAACGCCGACAACCCCTACCGACGGCAACTCCGTCCGCAGGTCGTGCCGCAGCTGGACTTTGGGCGCGTCCTGCCCCGCGACGAGCTGCTGAGCTACCAGGGGCTCGCCACCCAGCGCATCCTGACCACCATTTACGAGGCCGACCTCATGTTCCTGCCGCGGGCCGACCTCGCGAGCAAGTGGGAAGACTTCCGTCGGTTCTACAGCTCGACCAACCGGGCGCTCGGTGAGGTCATCCGACCCGCGCTGGAGCGGCAGGTCTTCGGCTTCCTCGACGACGAGGTCGAGGTGGCTGGTGCCTGGACGCGGGACAGCCTGGTGGAGTTCCTCCGCAACATCGAGAACCGGGACCGGCACGCGCCGTCCCTGGCCGAGACCGCGATCGAGAAGTCGGTGGACCCGCAGCGTGCGGCTCGCATGTGGCTGATCCAGTTCGCTCCGGACTTCCTGTCCGAGGCGTCGCCCATGATCCGTAACGTGCTCGGCAACTACGGACCCGCCCAGTCCGATTGGTTCAAGATCATCATTGACGAGTATGGTTACGCAGTGCACTCAACAAAGCACAGCACGCTGTTTGAGCACACGCTGCGCTCCGTCGGGCTCGAGACGGACCTGCACCACTACTGGCAGTACTACCTCAACAGCAGCCTCATGATGAACAACTACTTCCACTACCTCGGGAAGAACCACGAGCTGCTGTTCCGGTATCTCGGCGCGCTCTACTACACCGAGACGACCCTGGTGGACTTCTGCGAACGCGCCGCCAGCCTGCTGACCCGCGTCTTCGGCAACGACGTCGACGTGCGGTACTTCACCGAGCACGTGCACATCGACACCCACCACGGCCGTATGGCGTTGGAGAAGCTCATCCTGCCGCTGGTGGACACCCACGGAGAGACCATAATCCCCGAGATCGTGCGCGGGTTCGAGGAGTTCCAGGTGGTGGCGGACATCGCCGACCGGGACTTCGCTGACCAGGTCATGTGGATGGACGACCGCCCCCGCTACAAGGAGCTGCACGACCCGGTCTGGGCGGCCATCCAGAGCGGCAAGATCACCGCGCCTGTCGCCCACCTGGTGGAGCCGCGCGGCGAGCTGTCCAACACTCACTGCCACGACGGCGACGAACTGTGCCACATCGTCTCCGGCACGATGCGCTTCGAGAGCGGCTTCAACTCGACGCAGATCCTGCGGGCGGGCGAAGGCACAGTGATCCGCCGCAACCGGCTGCACGGCGCCAATATCGAGTCCGACGAGTGCGTCTACGAGATCCACTCCATCGGGGACTACCGGGCATGCCTATCCTGACGTTCGCAGCCGAGGGCGCCGGCAACTGCGTCGTGGTACGTGACTCGCCGTACGTGTTCGCGCGTACCGCGAGGGGTTCGTTCGTACTGCCAGTCCGCTGTCCCCACCGGGGCGGGCCGCTACACCTGGCCACCTTGGATGGTGGCACCCGCCTTATCTGTCCCTGGCATGAGCGGGCCACGTCGGTGACCCGGGCCGTCCGGATGGGGATCCCGGCCGTCCGACGGGGTCGGGTGGTCACCGCGGTATTTCCCGGCCCGGCGAACCTGGAACACACCGTCGAGTACCGCCCGACGTCCCCGTGCCTGACGTCCGGCCGCCCCGGGACGGACCGACCGCCAACCGACCGACGGGAGCCCCGGTGAGCAGCGGCGACCAGCCCGACGCGCGCCCGACATACCTCGATCCGGCGGGTCCGGCGGTCATCGTTGACCCGTTCTCGTCGGGGGCGCTGTACGCACCGGCCTTCACCGCCGCCGGCGTGCCGGTGGTCGCGGTGCTCAGCGCCCCACAGCCGCCGGAGGTGTACGCCTCGACGTACCAGCCGCGCGACTTCGCCGAGACCATCGTCGTGACCGACGACACCGGACCCGCCGTGGCCCGGCTGCGTGAGCTGCGCCCGCGGTGCGTCCTGGCCGGTTGTGAGTCCGGCGTGGAGGTGGCGGACGCCATCGCCCCGCTCGTCGTGCCGGAGCGGGCCAACGTGCCCGACCTCGCCGCGGCGCGGCGGCACAAGGGCGAGATGGCCGCAGCAGTGCTACGCGCCGGCGTGCCGGTGATCGCTCAGCTCTGCACCGCCGACCCGGACGAGGTCGACCGATGGCTCACCGCGTCCGGGCTTACCGGTCGGGACCTGGTGGTCAAGCCACCCAAGAGTGCCAGCACCGATGGCGTCACCCGGGTGCGGGGCGGCGATGACTGGCGCGAGGCGTTCACCGGGCTGCTCGGTGCGCACAACCGGCTCGGCATCCTCAACGACCGCGTCCTCGTGCAGGAGTACGTCACCGGCGTCGAGTACGTCGTCGACACGTTCAGCCACGACGGCACGCACACCGTGGCCGACGTGTGCCGCTACCGCAAGGTCGACAACGGCGGGCACATGGCCGTCTACGAGAGCATGGACTGGTTGCCTCCGGACGCCTCGGAGGTGGACGAGGTCGTCGAGTACGCCCGCGCCGTCCTCGACGCCGTCGGCATGCGGTTCGGTGCCGCCCATGCCGAGATCATGCGTACTCCCGACGGGTGCCGGCTCATCGAGGTCGCGGCCCGACCGCACGGCGGCGGCCACCCTCGGTTCTGCCGGGTCGCCACCGGCGACAGTCAGGTCGACCGGGCGGTACGCCACCTCACCGGCGGCACTGTTGCGACGGGCTACGCGTTGAGCCGGCACGTGCGGGTGGTGTTCCTGATCAGCCGGGCCGCCGGGATCGTCACCAACGCCGAGATCCTCGACGGCGTCCACGAGGTGCCGAGCCTGACGCACGCGTCGATCAACGTCCGCAACGGTGACCAGTTCGGCATCACCAGAGACCTGTTCGGCAGCCTGGACCTCGGTTTCGCGGTCCTCGCCCACGAGGACCCGGCCGTCGTCGAGTCCGACTACCGGCGGATCCGGCAGTTGGAGGATGGGCTGCAGGTCCGCCCGGTCGAGCCGGCCGCCGTTGACGATGACCGACGGCCCGAGGTGGCCCGCCGATGATCGTCAGCGCCGCGTTCCTGGCCAGTTCGCTGCTGGTCATCGCCAGCCCCGGTCCGGACTCGGCGCTCGTCGTACACCGGGTGGTTCAGGCCCGCCGGCGGGCACCGGCGTACCTGACCATGGCCGGCATCCTGACCGCCGGCACCCTGCACGCCACCCTGGCAGTCGTGGGCGTGGCCGAACTACTCGACCGGCATCCCGGGCAGCTCACCACGCTGCGTTGGGCGGGCGCGCTCGGCCTGTTCTGCTGGGGCGCGGTGATCCTGGCGGCCTCGGTTCGGGCCCGGCCGGCCGGTTCGACGACCGGGGCGGTGCCGACCCGACCGAAGGTGCACCCGTACTGGCAGGGGGTGCTCTGCACCGGCACCAACCCGAAGGTCGGCGTCTTCCTGCTGGCCTTCCTGCCGCAGTTCGTGCCCGCCGGGGTCCCGCCCGGCCGGGCCATGACGGTGCTGGCCGCTGTTCACCTCAGCCTGGCGGCGGTGTGGCTGGTGACCCTGGCGGAGGCCGCGCACCGGCTACGCGCAAGCGTCGATCGGCCCGGCGTCCAGCGCGCGGTCGCGCTTATGACCGGGGTGCTGTTCATGGGCTTCGCCGTCCGGATGGCGCTCGTGAGCTGACCCCGGCCAGGCCCGACGATCCGAACATGTTGGCAGTCGCTGGAGGCCCTCGCCCGTCGTCCACAGTCGCTACAGCCGCTGACACCCCACGAACCCCCGTTGGAGAGAAAAGCACATGGAGCAGGCCACCACCCGGTCCACCAGCGGGCTGCTCGCCGTTCTCCTGACCTGTCAGGCGATCGCCAACTTCGACTTCTCGATCGTCAACGTGGCGATGCCGTCCATCGAGGTCGATCTGGGTGCGACGAGCGGACAGCTCGCCCTGGTCGTGTCGAGCTACTTCCTCTCCCACGCCGTCCTGCTGGTCACCGGCGCCCGACTGGGCGACATGTACGGCTACCACCGGCTGCTGATGATCGGGCTCGCCGGCTTCACCGCTGCGTCACTGCTGGCCGGTCTCGCGTGGAACCCGGAGATTCTCATCCTGGCCCGCGCCGCCCAGGGGGTGGCGGCGGCGCTGATGCTGCCGCAGGTTCTCAGCGGGATCCACCGTAACCTCACCGGCCGGGCCCGGGTCCGGGCGATCGGGCTGTACTCGGTGGCGCTGTCCGGCAGCGCGGCCCTGGGTCAGGTGCTCGGTGGCGTGCTCATCACCGCGGACCTGTGGGGCACCGGGTGGCGGTCGATCTTTCTCGTCAACGTACCGGTGGGCGTACTCGCGCTCGTCGCCGGGCTGCGGCTGCTGCCGCCGGACCGTAACCACGAGGCGACCCGGCTTGACCTGCGGGGCATGGCGGCATTGACGGTGGCGGTCGTGCTGGTCGCGCTGCCGCTCTCCAACGGTTCCGAGTCCGGCTGGCCCGCGTGGTCGTGGGCGTGCCTGGCGGCGAGCGTGCCGGCCCTCGGGGTGTTCGTCCTCGTGGAACGGCGGGTCACCGCCCGCGGCGGCTACCCGATGGTGAACCTCGGCATCCTGGTGCCCCGTCCGGTGGTCCTAGGCCTGGCCACCCAGGTTCTCACCACCGTGACATATGTGGCGCTGCTGTTCACCCTCGCCCTCTACCTTCAGAACGGTCTGGGCCGCAGCGCGCTCTACTCGGGCATGGCGCTCGTGTCGTGGGTGTTAGCGTTCGGAGTCGCCGGGCCGTTGCAGGCGCGGGTACCGGAGCGATTCGTCCGGCGCGTACCTGCGCTCGGCTGTCTCGTGTTGGCGGCGGCCTACCTCGCGATGAGCACGCAGTTCCTCGCCGGCGTGCACCACGACGTGCTGCTGTTCACCACACTCGGCATCGGCGGGTTCGGCCTGGGCACGGTGTCCAGCTCGGTGATCGCGCACCTGACCCGCGCGGTGCCGGCCCGGTTCGCCGCTGACCTGAGCGGATCGATGAGCACCATCCTGCAGGTGGTGGCGGCGGCCGGGGTCGCCGTCGCCGGGACCGCATACCTGGCCCTCGCCGGAGCGGGCGGCGCGCCGGGATCGATGCGGGCGTTCGCCGTCGTCTGTGCCGCGCTCGCGGCCGTCACGCTGCTGGCCGCGTTGGCCGGCCATCTCGCCACTCGTGGGCCGGCGCCCGACCTGTCCGGACCAGCCCCACGGCCGGTCGCGGCGGACGAACCACCCCGCCCGAACCGTGCCGGCCCCGTCCCGGCACCACGCTGAACCGCCGCTCACCCCCACGAAGAGGAGCACCAGCACATGGACGACCTCGCGTACCTGCCCGCAGCGCGACTCGCGGAACTCATCCGGACCGGGCAGGTGTCCCCGGTCGAGGTGGTCGCCATGACCCTCGACCGGATCGAGCGGCACAACGGGCCCGTCAACGCGTTTGTTACGGTCTGCGCGGAACAGGCCCTCGACGAGGCCCGCGCGGCGACCGAGGCGGTGGCGCGCGGCGACCGGTTGGGTCCTCTGCACGGAGTGCCGATCGGGGTGAAGGACCTGGACCCGGTGGCCGGCGTGCGCACCACCCGGGCGTCGCGGATCTTTGCCGAGGACGTGCCGAACGAGACGATCCTGTGTGTGCAGCGGCTGCGGGACGCGGGCGCGATCGTGGTCGGCAAGACGAACACCCCGGAGTTCGGTTACAAGGCGACCACCGACAGCACGCTGTTCGGGCCGGCCAGCACTCCGTTCAACACGGCGATGAACGCGGGCGGCTCCTCGGGGGGCAGCGCCGCCGCGGTGGCGGCCGGCCTGGTCCCCCTCGCGCAGGGTTCCGATGCCGGGGGGTCGCTGCGCGTGCCAGGCGCCTTCTGCGGGGTGTTCACGTTGATGCCCACCTTCGGCCGGGTCGCCGTTCCGGCTCGGCCGAACGCGTTCCGTCGGCTGTACCCGATGGTGTGCTACGCGCCGCTGGCCCGCACGGTCGAGGACGCAGTCATCGCTGTCGACCTGATGTCCGGGGCGCACCCCCGCGATCCGTACTCCTTCCCGGTGCCGGGTCCGCTGCACGGTGCGCTGACCGGTTCCCTGACCGGCGTCCGGGTGGCGTATGCGCCGACGTTGGGCGGTTACCCGGTGGAGGACGAGGTCGGCGCCATCGTCCGGTCCGCCACGACCGTGCTCGCCGATGCGGGTGCCACCGTGGAGGAGGTCGGGTTCAAGCTGCCCATGCCGCACGGCGAGCTGACCGCGATGTGGCGGCAGTACCTGTCGCTGTGTCACGCCGAGACCGCGGCGATTTCCCGTGGGCAGGGCCTCGACCTGACGGGGGAACTGCGTCATCTGGTGGCCCCTGACTACCTACAGAGCGTCGAAACGGGCGCGCGGCTGTCCGCAGTGCAGTTCCGGCTCGCCGACGTGCTGCGCACCGCCGTCCTGGACGCCTTCGAGGACCTCTTCGACGAGTACGACCTGCTGGTCAGCCCGGTCAACTGCGTCGCTGGGGTCCCGAACGCCACCGACGGCGACACCGTCGGCCCCGCCGAGGTCGCCGGTGAGCCGGTCGACCGGCTGGTGGGCTGGTCGATGACCAGCCCGTTCAACCTCATTGGCAGCCCGGCGGCCACCATACCGGCGGGCCGGGCGGCCAACGGCGTACCGGTCGGACTGCAGATCGCCGCCCGCAGGTTCGGCGACGAGCGGGTGGTCACCGCCTGTGCCGCCTTCGAACGACTGCGGCCCTGGCATGACACCTACACCGAGCTGGCCCACCGATGAGCCTGACCCGTACCGTCGCGACGCCCAGCGCCGCCCTGTTCGACCTGGACGGCACGCTGGTCGACACCGAGATGCGCAGCCGCACCGCGTGGCACAGGCTCTTCACCACTCACGGCGTGCCTTGCGACGCCGCGCTGCTGGCCACGTTCGCCGGGCGGCGGGGGCACGAGGTCCTCACCGAGCGACTGCACCTGTTCCCTGAGGGCAGCACGGTCGATGCCCTGTTCGACCAGGCGGTGTCGTTCCTGTCGGATCCCGGGATGCCAGCGGCCAGACCCGTCCCCGGCGCAGCGGAGCTGGTGCGCGACCTGCACGTCCGGGGGGTGCCCGCCGGCGTGGTCACCTCGGCGCTGCGGGTCGATGCCGAGGCGATGCTCGACATGCTTGGCGTCCGTGAGTTCCTCACCGTGCTGGTCACTGCGGAGGACGTGCGAAGCGGCAAGCCCGACCCGGAGGGCTACCTGACCGGGTGCGCGGCTCTCGGCGTCGCCCCGGAGCACGTGGTCGGGTTCGAGGACGCCCCGCCCGGGGTCGCTGCCGTGAAGGCCGCCGGGATGTTCTGCGTCGGTATCACCACCTCGCAGCCCGCGGCGGCACTGGACGCCGCGGACCTCATCGTCACCGACCTGACACAGGTGGCCTGGCCACCGGCGCGGACGGAGGAACGGCGGTGACAGCGTCGGCCGCGTGGCAGGCCCAGAACCCGGTCGTCCTGGCGGCGGCCGGGGCCGGCAGCATCGTCCTCGCCGCTGACCCGTTCTGCCGTTGCGCCGCCCCGGACTACTGGACCTGGTCCGAGAACGCCCACCGCACGGTGATGGACGCGGTCGCCGCGCTCGACGAGCCGGAAGCCGACCCGCTCGTCACCCGACTCGGGGCGGACCCGACCGACCCGCGCGCCTACCGGGCCCTCGTCGGCGTCCTCGCCGACCGGCTCCGCGTCGGGGACGACGCGGCGGCGAAACTCGCCCAGGCGATCTGGGACGCCGAGTGCGTGTCACGGCTGCGCTACCACGTCGGCGACGCCCACCCCCACCCGCAGGCGTACCCCGTCGTCGACGCGGCCGAGCTGCTCGGGCGGCTCGTCACACCTCCGCACCATCGAACCGACCCGGTCGACGCCGCCGTGATCATCCCGTTCCGCGCGGCGGATGACACCACCGGCCGGGTTCGCAACCTCGCGGCGACCCTCAACGCGCTGCACGACCAGACCCACCCACGTCACCGGTACCGGGTGGTTGTGGTGGAGACCGACTCGCGGCCGCGGTGGCGGGACCTGCTGGCGGAGGCCTGCGACGTGTACGTGTTCGCCCGGGACCCGGGGAGGTTCAACAAGTCGTGGGCGGTCAACTGCGGGGTGGTACACGGCGCGCGGCCGGCGGACGCCGTCTGCGTGCTCGACGCCGACATCCTGGTCGACCGGGATTTCGTGGCCCGCGCGGTCAACCGGTTCCAGGTCCCCGGCACCCAGGCCCACTGGCCGTTCGAGGACATGCTCTTCCTCGACGCGGCGTCCAGCCTCAGCGCCGTGCACCGGCGCTGCCTGGACGGCGCGGCGGCGGTGGACCAGGCCGCGGCCCGGGGGGTTGTGCTACGCCGGCCGCCGGGCGGTTGCCTCTGGCTGCGGGAGAGCCTCTACCGCCGCATCGGTGGGATGGATGAGCGCTTCTGCGGCTGGGGCGGCGAAGACCAAGACCTGGTATGGCGGGCCGAGAGGTACGGGCCGCTCGACCGCCACCAGGATCCGATCGTGCACCTCGACCACCAGCGCTCCCCGCACCGGGGCGAGCATGGCGTGCCGTTCTATGCCGAGATCAGTTTCTGTAGCTGGCCGTGCGACGCCGAATTCGGCGACCTGCGCCGCAACGACGCCGGATGACCTGACCGGCCGGGATGAGGCCGTCAAACGGAAAGGCGCAACCGGATGTACGCACCCGATCGGTTCCGGCCCACCCGGGAGGCCGACCTGTGGCAGGTGGTGACCGAGTACCCCTTCGCGACGCTCTGCGTCACCGCCGGCCCGGACCTCGAGATCACGCACCTGCCCCTGGTGTCGGGCGGGCCGCCCGCCGGGCCCCGTCGGTTGCTCGGCCACCTGGCCCGGCACAACCCGGTGCACCGGCTGATCGGCCGGCCGGGGGTACGGGCGGTCGCCGTCTTCCACGGCCCGCAGGGCTATCTGTCCCCCACCGACTACGCCACCGACGACAACCTGCCCACGTGGAACTACGTGGTCGTACACGTCAGCGGGACCCTGTACCCGCTTCCCGACGAGCAGCGCCACGAACAGCTCGCCCGCCTGGCCGCCCTCGGGGAACGGCACCGGGAACGGACGGAGCCGGGGACCGCCCCCTGGACACTGGCGCAGGCACCCGAACGGATGGTGGCCGAGATGCTGCCGCACATCTTCTTCTTCGCCCTCGAGGTGCAGCGTGCCGAGGGCGTGTTCAAGCTCAGCCAGGGGCGGGGAGCGGCCGACATTGACGCCCAGGTAGCCGCGCTGCGGGCCCGAGGCGCGCCATCCACCGGGCAGTTGGCCAACCTGATGGCCGCCGTCCGGCCGAACGATGCGCCTGACGCCGGGCTACGGGACGACACGGCCGGGCCAGGACCGGCAGGATCGCAGGGGTGACCAGGTGCGCGACGGCATAGGACGGACCGGCACCACCGACCAGCGGGAGGCCACGTCGACCGCAGACCCGCCACAGCACCCGGTACGCGGCCGGGGCGGACTGCTCGCGGTCCTGCTGACCGGGCAGTTCATGGCGAACATGGACGGCTCGATCAGCAACGTGGCGGCACCCGCCATCCGCGCCGACCTGGCGGCCAGCGACGCGCAGTTGGCCCTCGTCATCGCCGGCTACGTGCTGGCGTACGGCACGTTTCTGATCACCGGGGCGCGACTGGGGCAGGCCCGCGGACACCGTCGGACGTACCTGCTGGGGTTGCTGGTCTTCACGCTGGCGTCGCTGGCGTGCGGTCTCGCTGTTCATCCGCTGGTGCTGATCGGCGCGCGGGTGGCCCAGGGGGCCGGGGCAGCGCTGCTGGTTCCGCAGATCCTCACCGGAATAATGTTGCACTTTGCCGGTGCGGCCCGGGTACGGGCACTCGGGGCGTACGCCGTGGTGCTGGCCGCCGGCTCAGTCGCTGGTCAGGTGCTCGGCGGACTGCTCGTCTCCGCCGACCTGTTCGGACTCTCCTGGCGGCCGGCGTTCCTGGTTAACGTGCCCATCGGGGTGGTGCTGCTGGTCGTGGGCGCACGGCTGCTGCCATCGCACTCTCCGGGGCCACGGCACCGGCTGGACGTCACCGGCATGATGCTGCTCAGCACCTCCATGGTTTTGCTGATCCTGCCGCTGGTGAGCGGCCGGGAGCAGGGCTGGCCGGTGTGGACCTGGCTGTGCCTGGCCGCCAGCGTGCCGGCGTTCGCGTTCTTCCTCGCCGGTCAGCGCACGGGTGCCAAGCGGGGCGGTCAGCCACTGCTCAATCTGGGGGTGCTCGGCATTCCCGCAGTAGCGTGGGGGCTGGCTGCCATCGCGGTGGGCCAGACAACGTACGCGGCGGTGCTGTTCACCCTATCGCTGCACCTGCAGGAGGGACTCGGCCACGACGCCCTGTACGCCGGGTTGGTCTTCGCGCCGTGGGCTGCGGCGTTCGGAGTGGGCGGAGTCCACTGGCGTCGTATCCCGTCGTCGGCCCGGCATCTGGCCGCGCCGCTAGGCTATGGCCTGCTCGCCGCTGCCTATCTGACCCTCGGAGTCGTCACGTACTCCGGGCTGGCCGAAGGGCCGGTGCTTCCCATCGTCCTGGCTACCGCCGGTCTCGGCCTGGGAGTGGGCTTCTGTTCGCTGATCGCGTCGTTCGGTGGCACAGTTCCCAGCCGGTACGCCGCTGACGTCAGCGGTCTGGTCAGCACTGTGCTGCAACTTTTCGCGGTGGTGGGGGTGGCCGGGTTCGGCAGCCTCTACCTCGCGCTGACCACCACCACCGGGCCGGCGCCGAGCGTCCGGGCGCACGCCCTGCTCTGCCTGGTGTTCGCGGTCACCGCCCTGGTGGCGACCCTCGCCGCCCGACGATCCACCGCTATACCAGACAACGTGTGTGTTCCTGACTGACGACCCGCCGGAGGTAACCGCCCGTGTACGCCCACGGAATGGCCGAGTTCATCGAGAAGTTCACCAGCCTGGTGCCCGACGACATGTTCACTCTGCCCATCGACGAGCAGCGGCGGCTATACCAGTCCCTGCCCACGGTCTTCGTCTACCAGCGACCGCCTGGTCTGCGGGTGAATGACGCCGTGGTGCCCGGCCCCGACGGGAACGTCCCGGTGCGCATCTACCTCCCTGCCGTGCCGGTGGGCCCGGGCGTGCTCTGCTACGCCCGGGGAGACGGCTTCTGCCTGGGCAGCCTGGAGACCCATGACACGGTGGCGGCGGAACTGGCCAACCGCACCGGCTACCCGGTGGTCTTCGTTGACGTCCGCTCCGCCCCCGAGCACCCATTTCCGGCCGCCGTGCACGACCTGCGGACGGTCATCAAGGCGCTCGCCGAGCGGCCGGACCGGTTCGGTGTCGCGCCAGGGCCGCTCGGGCTGGTCGGCGACAGCTCCGGCGGTAACCTGATGGTCGCCAACTGCCTCCTCGCCCGTGACCGGGGCGGCCCGCATATCGCCTGCCAAGGCTTGATCAGTCCGGTCCTCGACTTCGCCCGCTGGCAAGGCGAGGGACCGGACGTTCCTATCCTCAGTTCCGGGGAAATGAGCTTCTACGCCTCCTGCTACACCCGCAGCCCTCAAGAGTTGCTGGACCCGCTGGTCTCCCCGCTGCGCACGGCCCGGTTCGATGGACTTCCGCCAGCGACGATCCTCGCCACCGAACTGGACTCGCTGCGCCAGGACGCGGTGGACTACGCCCAGCGCCTCATCGACGCCGGGGTACGGGCGGAGCTGCGGGTGGAGCCGGGGCTGGTGCACGCGCCGCTGCGGGCCCGAGGCATGTGCCCCGCCGCCGCTCGGGCCTGGGCGGACTTCTGCGCCTCGGTCGGGCGGCTGCTGAGCGAGGCCGAGCCGGCCACCCGCCCGCCCCTGATCGCCCAGGCCGCCGACTGACCGACGCGGGCGGGTGAGGGCGGTCACGCCCTGACGGATGATCAGCGAGCGGCTGCAGCGTGTCGGGCTGGTGTGCCGCCTTTGCGCCGGCGATAAGGGGTAGAAAGGAATTCATGCCGACCTCTGCCGCTTGAGCCGTCGCTCGCAGGCATCCATGGATCAGTCGCCGATGTCCCCATGGGAGAGAGCGACCCGACCAGGTGAGCCGTCGCTGGTGGCGGCCATGTCGACGGATTCGACGATCATTGCCCGCCACCTGCGGTACCTCACGGAAGCCCGGTTGGTCCGGCGCAAGCGTCGCGGCCGACAGGTCACCTACACGCTGCAGGGGGAAGCCACCAGGCGACTCATCGCGGAAGTGCTGCACCACGCCGAGCACTCGACCTGATCGCCGCAGGAGGACATCTGGATTTCGGAGCTGTCAGGCAGGCAGCCCCGCTGCGGAAAGTGGCTGCTCACGTACTCGATGAGGGCGAGCTTGGGGTCCCGGTCGGGGTCAGTGGAGTCCTTCCACGTCTTGGTCCGCTGGAAGGTGATCTTGTGCCGGTGCAGGAGCTGCCGCGGAAACGCCGGCGGCTCGACCGCGCTGCCGCTAGACGATCATGGACGGCAGCGGCCACCGGCGCAGCCGGTACGGCAGCCACACCAGCATGGTGCCCACCTGTGCGACCAGGCCCTCGGCCGCGAAGTCGCGGGCGATGTCCAGATCGACGTCGCTGGCCGGCGCACCCTCGATGACCTGGTCCAGAACCTTCAGGTACGCCGGGTCGTCGACGGTGAGCAGGTTGAGTCGACCGGCCCGACGGTCACGGACCTGAACGAAGCCCGGACCTTTGCGGAACGTGCACTTGTCGATGTAGTAGGAACGGCGCCACGCGTCGAGGGGGTCGTCGGTGTCGTCGTCGGCCGCCGCCGACAGCTCCACGGGTGGATGCAGGTGGCAGTAGACGCGCCAGCTCGACCCGCCGTAGGGCAGCAGCAGCCGCCAGTCCACGGCGATCCCGAAGCTGGTCAGGTCGCGTACGAGCACGAGGCGGCGCACCGCGTCCCGGGACGCCGCGTCGGTGTCGTCGACCGCCAGGTCCACAGGATCGGGCAGCGACACGTGCCGTACCCCGGCGTGGAACCAGCGGGCGGCGGCCTCGCCGGGCGGCTCACGCAACTCGGTGACGCCGAGGTCGATCCCGGGTACGGCGCTGACCGCCGGGTCGTGGTCGCGGGCGAGGCGGACCAGGATGGGCTTGCGGGTGGTTGCGGCGACGGCCATGGCGGCCTCCCCTCAGACGGCGCTCAGGGCGGCCTGCGCGGCCGGCCCGCTCGCGGTGTGGTCGGTCTCCGGCCGCGCGCCGACGCGTTCCGGGTGCAGATGATCGATGCGGAGCAGGTCCTGGTTCATCGCCCGGGGCGCGACATGCACGAACTGCCCGCCGTCGGTGAAGACGATGCCCAACTCCCGCCAGCGCCCCAGCAGGGATGCCGTCTCGGGCTCGGGGTGGCCGAGCCGGCGGGCCAGCGAGGCGACGGTGTGCGGCTGGTCGAGCTGCCGGAAGGCGGCGACCTCCGGCGCGGCGGTCAGGCGCAGGACCCGCCAGTCGAAGTGCCGGCGGCGGCTGACCAGCACGATCTCCTCGCCGAGATCGTGGTGGGTCAGCTGGCTGCGGGCGTACTCGTGCTGCCACTCGGTCACGGCCTCGTCCAGCCGGGCCGTCAGCTCCGCGCCGATGCCCTGCTCCTGCACGTCGAAGATGTACGCCAGGTCCATCAGCTCCGACTCGGGCAGGTCGTAGTTCAGGCGGTACTGCCCCGCCGGCCGCAGGTCGCCGAAGCCGAGCTCGGGACGGTTGAAGTACGGGCTGAACCGCTCGATGGCGATGCGGCTGCTGCCGCCGGCCGGGGCCAGGTGGTGCAGTGCCGGGAACTGCTCCAGGATCGTCCGGTAGTCCTCGTCGGTCTCGCCGGGGAAGCCGTACAGATAGTTCCAGGCGACGGTGATGCCGCTGGTCTCGGCGTCGCGCAGCATGCGCACGTTCAGGCAGCCGGTCACCCCCTTGTCCATGATCTTGAGAACCCGGCTGCTGAGGTTCTCGATCCCGGGTTGCACGCTCACCAGGCCGGCGTCGGCCAACGCCTGCACCTGCGCGCCCTTCATGTTGGACTTGATCTCGTACTGCAACCGCAGGTCGTAGTCAGACTCGGCGAGCCTGGGCAGCAGCGAGGTCACGTATCCCATGTCGAGGATGTTGTCGACCACGAACATGTCGAGCACCTGGTGTCGCTCGGCGAGGGAGATGATCTCGTCGTAGAACCTGCCCGGATTCTTGCTGCGGAACTCCATGAACGAGCCGTTGAGCCCGCAGAAGGTGCAGTGGTGCTTCTCGCCCCACCAGCATCCCCGGGCGCCCTCGACGACCAGTTTCGGCTCCACCCAGTTGCGGGCCCGGGAGGCGGCGAGCCGCTCGAAGTAGCCGGCGTAGTCGGGAGTGACGATCTCGGCGGGCGGCAGCGGCTTGGTGCTCATCGGGTTCGCGATCCGCCGGCCGTCCGGGGCGGTCCAGCACACCCCCTCGACGTCGGCCAGCCGCGGGGTGGTCCCCGACGGCGTCGGTGGGCGCGCGGGGTTGCCGTCGGCCAGGGCGGCCAGGGCGGCCAGCAACTGTGGGAACGCCGCCTCGCCCTCGCCGCGCACCACCAGGTCGACGAACGGAAAGTTACGGTGCAGGGCCGCGCCCTGCTCGCCGTCGCAGTTGGCTCCGCCGAACACGGTACGGATCGTCGGATCCAGCCGCTTGACGTGCTTGGCCGCCGCCAGCGCGGCGGTGTTCTGCTGGAAGGTGGAGGTGAAACCGACCAGGTCCGGCGCCCGCTCGACGATCCGTGCCGCCAGTTCGGCGATGAACTGCGGGGCGGAGCGATGCAGCTCGACGTTGCGCGCGAGTTCCTCCTCGGACATCTGGTCGCGGACCCGACTGGTGAACTCGTCCAGCCGCCACCGCGGGTCGTCGTAGAGCGCGGAGGAGAAGACCCAGTCGCCGCACCCGGCGAAATAGGTGAACAGCGAGTAGTACTGGTAGTCATGCAGGGTGAACTCGGTGCGGTCGACCACCCAGTCGACGTAGTCGAGGTTGGCGTGCAGGACCTCCACCTCGGCGTCCGGGCAACTCCGACGGACGCTGTTGGTGAGGATCCCCAACGCCAGGGACGGGACATCGATGGACGCCCACGGCATGTTGACCAGCAGAACCCGCACGTCACCTCTCCTTGCTCACGATGCCCGAACCGACGAAGGTGGCACCGAAGTGGGATCGCCGGGTGCCGGTCGAGGCACGCGACCGGCGATCCCACTCGGTGGTGGATCAGAACTTGACGGTCACCGTCACCGTGACGGCGACGTCGGAACGGACCTGGTCGCGGTTGCCGCTGATCGGGTCGTTCTCGATGATGTTCTTACGCATGGGCTCTCACCTCCCCTCGCCACTCGTGGACCGTCAGGCCGCCGTCCGGCACGTCAGCCCGTCGGTCGCGCCATGGCGAGCGCGACCGGCGTCCCTTCGTCCCGTACGCCGTCGAAGTGCCGCTGCATGAACAGCAGCACCGCCTGCATCAGGGAGACGTGGCCACGGGCATCGAAATCCTCGTGCCCGGCCCGCGTCCGCAGGAGTTTCACCGGGACCCGGCGGCGCCCCAGCGCCTCGGCGTAGCGTTCCACCGGGGCGGGCGGGCACCGGACGTCGTCGGTGGCCACGGCGAGGAAGACCGGCGCGCGTACCCGGTCGACGTAGCTCGCGGGCGAGGAGTCCGCGTACCGCTGCGGGACCTCGTCCGGTGTGCCGTCGAACAGCGCCGTGTCCAGCGCGCGGATCGCCGGCGTGGCAGCCGCGAAGGCGGCGGCGTAGTCCGCGACCGGGTTGATCGCCACCCCGAGCCGCCACAGGTCCGGCTGCACCCCGAGGGCGAGCAGGGTCAGGTACCCACCCCAGGAACTGCCCCAGAGCGCCACCCGGTGCGCGACGAGCACGCCGCGCTCGCAGAGGTGGGACCGGACCGCCGCCAGGTCCTCCAGCTGGGTGAGCCCGACGCCGGCACGGAAGTCGTTGCGCCAGGCGGCCCCGTACCCGCTGGAGCCCCGGTAGTTGACCCGGACCACCGCGCACCCGGTCCGGACGAGCACCTCGACCAGCGGGTCGTACGCGTCCCGGGCGTGCTGGAACGGTCCGCCGTGCACCAGGAAGACCGCCGGCAGCGGCCCGGTCCGGTCGGCGGGCGCCGCGACCAGCGCATGGATCGGCCCGGCCGGCCCTGGCACCCAGATTTCCGTCCGTCGGCAGTACTCCGCCAACGACACCGTCTCGTCACCCGGGCCGTCGTCCGGCCCCGTCGGCAGCTCCACCCCGGCGACGGAGCGGATCTGCGGCGGTGTCGTGGAGTCGGTCCAGACGTACGCCACGTCACCGTCGGGCCAGACCGCGGCGTCCAGGATGCTGCCGGCCGGGGTGGGCACCTCGGTACGCGTGCCCGCCGACAGGTCGACGCAGTGCAGGTGGCTGCCGGCGTGCCGGTCCTGGCGAACGAGGACGCGGGTCCCGTCCGGATACCAGCTGGCGGTGACCTCGGTGTCGAAGCGCCACTCGTGCCGGGTCAACCCGCCGGCCCGGGTCCAGGTGGCCAGCGCGTACTCGGCGTCCTCCTCGACGACCAGCAGCAGCCGGGCCGGGCCGGTCCCGGGCGCGAATCCCAGCGGCCAGACCCGTCGGTCGGCGTTGCCCGGGAGCACCGCCACCGGCTCGCCGTCGCCGGTGAGCACGGTGACCGCCGCGGGCGACGCGGCGTCGGTGCCGACCACGAGCAGTTGGCCGGTCGGGTCCACGTCGACCAGGTGGGCGTACCCGCAGACCCGGGCGATCCGGTCGGCCCGGCCGGCGGCGGTCCGCCGGTACAGCGTCATGCCCCCGGTGTCGGAGAGTCCGACCACCGCGGTGCCGTCGGCGGCCATGGCGAGGCCGGCGTGCTGGGCCGGGTCGAGCCCCGGCAGCGCCTCGGTCGAATGTTCCGGGTCATCGAAGTCGCCGACCCGCCAGCTACCGACCCCGGTGAGGTCGTCGTCGAACCACCAGACGGCGGTGCCGCCGGGGTCGATGGCGGCCCGGACGGTGCCGGCCGCGCGGTCGGTGACCTGGCGTGCCACCCCGACCTCGCGGTCCCAGACGAAGACCTGGCAGCGCCCGTCGGCGTCGCCGACGAAGGCGGCCCGGTGCGGCGCGTGCTCAGCCACCAGCGGCAGCGCTGGATAGTAGACGCGGAAGTTGCGAGCCATCCTCAGTCCTCCCTGACCAGGGCCGTGCCGGTGCGCAGATTGCGGACGTTGACGGTCGCGTACGCGGCCAGCACAGCCAGGAGCGCCGCGAAGATCAGCGCCACCGCGTCGGGGCGGTACCGGGCGACCAGCGCGCCGGCGAGCACCGGTGCGAACACCCGCAGCGCCTCTCCGGTCGTGCCGATCACCGTCGCCACCCGGCCCTGGAGATGGTCGGGGGTGATCGTGATGGCGCGGGACTGGAAGACGATGGCGACCATGGGCGTGAGGAGGAAGACCAGCCCGAACAGCAGTCCGTAGCTCCACGGCTGCCGGGCCACGCACAGCGCGGCGACCAGGCCCACCGTCGCCCACGACGCGATCGGGATGGCCACCGCCGGCCGCAGGTGCCGCAGCACCCGCGGCGCGGACAGCGCGCCGGCGAGACCACCCACGCTGGCGATGGTGAGAATCAGACCGATCGACACCGGCAGATCGCCCCGGCGGCCGGCGACCAGGATCGTGTGGTAAATCAGTGCACCGAAGACGAAATTGATGCCGGCGGCCCAGATGGTGACGAAGCGCAGGAACGGGTGTTCCCATACGAAGCGCAGTCCGGTCCGCAGGTCGGCCAGGAACGAATTGTGGTCCGTCCGCTGCGGGCTCAGGTCCGTGCGAATTGCGGCAACGCAGGTCGCGGCGACCAGATAGGACACGACGTCGGCCAAGAACGGAGCCCAGCGCGCCAGTTGGAAGAGCGCCCCGCCCAGCAGCGGCCCGGCGATCTGCATGGCGTGGTTGCGGGCTTCGAGCCGGGCCAGCGCCCGCTGGTCGTCAGGGGGCAGGACCCGCCGGATGGCTCCCGCGCCGGCCGACTCGTAGCCGGCCTGGGCGACGCCCTCGACGAAGGCGGCACCGGCCAGGATGCCGAGGGTCGCGGCGTCAACCGCCAGGGTGCCGGCGACGACGGCCATGGCACCGGCCGCCACCAGCAGCGCGGTGACCATCATGCCCTTGCGGGGCAGCCGGTCGGCCAGCACGCCCGCCGCCGGCGCCGCCACGAGCCGCCCGGTCAGGCCGAGGCCACCCACCAGGCCGGCGGCGGCCGGTGAACCGCTGACGGCGAGCGCCACCAGCGGCAGGACCAGGCCGGAGGCCTGGGAGCCGAGCAGGTTGATCCCGCCGGCCACCCAGTAGAGACGAAAGTCGCGTGGGCGGGACGAGCCGGGCTGCAACGGCAATTCACGAGCCGAGGTCGCCCTCATATTCTTCGTCGCGAAAATCGCACGTCTGGCTCCCATTTGCGGGCGCGGGAAAGGTCAACTCCGCAAAAGCAGGGAGTTTCTTCCTGTACACGAACGCTAACAGTAGGTGGCGCGACTGACAAGGCGGCAATATTATTGAATGATTGGCGTCGATTTGATCTGACTTGCGGCAGGTAACGAAACTTGCTGGGCCTATCCATGTAACGGTGCGAGTGTGGAGGGTGGCCGATTTAGGTAGTTGGTTGCGGACACGCCCGAACCCGTTGCGCGGTAGGGAAGGCCGCGGAAGCCCGTGAGACGGTGCCCCTCCCTGACGAGGGAGGTGCCCGGCGACCGGCTGACGGTGCTCCGGTGTCCGGGAACCGGTCGGACAGCCCGGCCTCTGCGCAGCCTGGTCGAGATAGGCGTGACTGCGGGGGAACCCCGTCCGACCAGAGGAGAGCCATGCTTGGAAAGAGATGGGCGGTAGTAGCCCTAGCCGCCGTAGCCGTCGGCACCGCAGCCCCTCCGGTCGGGCCAGCGGCTGCCGCCACGACTCCCGACCGACCCGCCAGCGCCGATGCGGCCCAGTCCGGTCACCGGCCCGTGAGCACGACGGCGCCGATGGCCGGCACCGCCGTCGGCGTGACTCCCGCCGTCGGCACCGAGGCAATCCTCGGTCCCGACACTCGGGTGCCGGTCCGCCCGACCACCACGTTTCCCGCCAGCGCCATCGTGCGGCTGGTCTTCACCGGCGGCCAGTGCACCGGCTTCATGATCAGCGAACGCTCCGTGGCGACTGCCGCCCACTGCCTGCACTCCGGCGGCTCCAACGGCACCTGGCGTACCAACGTCGTCGCGTACCCCGGGCACGACGGCACGACAGCGCCCTTCGGCGGGTGCGCGGCGCTCCGCCTCTTCGTCCCTTCGAACTGGACCGGCGCAACCAATGCCCCTGGCGGTGGCGACCCCGCCTTCGACTACGGAGCGGCGCAGCTCAACTGCACGATCGGCACCAGGACCGGCTGGCTCAACCTCGGCTATCCGACCCAACCGGTGACCGGATCCTGCACAAGGACCCAGGGATATCCGGCCGACCGGCCCGGACAGTGGGCGAGCGACGACGCCGTCCGGGCCGAGGACGCTGCCGCTCTCTACGTCCGGCATCCCTTGGTCAGCGGGCTGGACGGCAGCCCCGTCTTCTACACGCCCGACCCGGATGAATGGTGTCCGGTGCGGCCGCCGCTGGTGATCCCGTGCCCGTGCCCGCCGCCGCCCTGCGTGTGCCCGACCCCGACGGTGCTGGGGATCCTCTCCCGTGGACCCTTCGGCAGCGGGCCCAGCGCCACCAACAACATCGCCACCCGGATGACGCTACCGATCATCAACAACTACATGCAGTGGCGTTGACCCCTCCGGCCGGCGCGGTCGGGGCGGGCGGTGAGATGCCGTCGCCCGCCCCGAGCCTTCTCCTCGCTTCAGACCCCGCGTCGGCACCTCTCGGCCTGAGGGGGTCAGCAGGAGGTGCCAGAGCCGTTCGTCCTACCGGCCCGGCCGGCGCGAGGGCCCGATGGGGTTCGCGCCGGCCGGGTCCGTCGCTTGCCGGCACCCTCACCCCGGCGGACGACTGTGTCCGGCTGCTGCGGGGTGAGGGTGGCTAGGGAAGAACCTCGAAGGTCCAGGTCTTGGCACCGGAGCTGATGGTGGTGCCGTTGGAGGCGAGCTTTCCGGTGACTTCGAAGGTGACGGTGTAGGTGCCGGCGGCGTCGAAGCCCCAGTTGACGTGGGCATGCGTGTTGCGGTTGACGTTGAGGCTGTCGGGCAGCCCGTTGCCGCTGTCGAAGAGCACGGTGGGCGTGCCGCCGGAAACCGTGTAGACGCTGAAGCCTGCCGGCCCACTGACGTTGGTGAGCTTGAAGGTGACCCGGTTGTTCTGGAACACGCCGCTGGGCACGTCGGTGGTGTTCCAGCCGGCCCAGAGCAGTCCGGCGGTGCTGGCCTGAGGCAGGACCCACGCCTGGCCGCCGGTGCCGAGGAAGGACCAGGCGCTGGCGCTGGGAACGGTGAGCTTCGCGGTGTTGGGAACGCGCAGGACGACGTCGGCAGGGTCGCGTTCCACCGCCGGGCTGACGGTGTCGTCGTGCAGGTCGACGCTCAGCGCGCCGCTGGCGTAGTCGACGTCGATGACGTCGACGTGGCCGCTGGACAGCACGATCGGCGCCGCGACGGCGGGGACGGCGGTGCCGGCGAGCAGCGCGGCGGTCAGGGTAAGGCCGGTGAGGAAACGGCTGCGGGTGCGCACGGCGGTCACGCCCGGACCACGAAGTGCAGGGTCGTCGGCTCGCTGGTGACCTGCTGACCGGTGGCGGCGAGGGTGCCGGTGGCGCGGACGGTGATGCAGTAGGTGCCGGCGCGGTCGAAGGCCCAGTTGGCGTGGAGGTGGTCGCCGGCGGTCAGGGCGATGGCGTCGGGTAGGCCGTCGCCGCTGTCGGCGAGGACGGTGGGCTGCCCGACGGCGTTTTCGGTGTAGATGGCGAGCTGTCCGGGCCCGCTGACCGACTGCACGTCGAGGGTGAGCGCTTCGGTGGTGAAGATGCCGGCCTCGACCTCTTCGGCGGCGAGGCCGGGCCAGACGAGGTTGGTGTTCTGGATCTCGGGCAGGATCCACACCTTGGCTACGCCAGGGGTGCCGAGGAAGCCGAAGGCGGGATCGTTCGGGACGGTGACCTTGGCCTGTCGCTTGACGACGATCTTGACCTCGTCGGCAGCGTACTCGACGTCGTTGTCCTCGTCGTGGACGCCGATCTCCAGCTCGCCGGCCTCGTAGGCGATGTCGACCAGGTCGAGGTGCCCGGAGTTGAACGTCACCACGGCGGCCTGCGCCGGTGGCGCTGCCGCGAGCAGCGCCGCGGTCACCACCCCGGAGGCGAGCAGCAGGCGGATGGGCTTGCGCACGGAGAAACTCCTTCCAGGCGGCCCACGATGGACCGCGATAATGAAAATGATAGTCGTTTTGACTAAACCATGGAAGGGCTACTGGAGGGACTCACCGCGGGTCAGGGAGACCGGACCCGGGATGCGGCGGGGTGCCGGTGGCGAGTTCCCGTTCGACCGGGCGCCCCCGGCGCCGCGTCAGTACGCCGTGCCGTGGGGCGACCAGCCAGGCGGCGAGGAAGACGGCGGTGGCGACCAGGACGATGGTGCCGCCGACCGGTGTGTCGTAGCTCCAGGACAGATACAGCCCGACGACCGCCGACGTACCACCGATCACCGGGGCGAGCAGCATCATCACGCCGATCCGGTCCGTGAGCAGACGGGCCGCCGCCGCAGGGGTGATCAGCAGGGCCAGGACAAGGATGTTGCCGATGGTCTGCAGCGATATCACCACGGCCAGGGTGACCAGGACGTAGAGCACGATGTCCAGCCAGAAGACCGGGAGTCCCATCGCGCGGGACATCTCCCGGTCCAGACAGACCGCGACGAACTCCTTGTGCAGGACGAGCACCAGGCCGAGGATGACCAGGCCGGCACCCACGACGACGTACAGGTCCCGGTCCGGAATGCCGGTGATCGAGCCGAACAGGAACTGCTGCAGCGAACCGGCGTACCCGGGCGCCTGCGAGATGATCACGATACCCAGGGCGAAGGCGCCGACCAGGAAGACGCCGATTATCGAGTCCTCCTTGACCCGCCGGTTCTGCGAGAAGATGGCGATCAGCAGCGCGGTGGCGACGCCAGCGACGGCACCGCCGAGCACCAGGCTGCCCTGCAGCACGAAGGCGACCGCGATGCCCGGGAAGACCGCGTGGGCCACCGCGTCACCGATGAAGGCCATCCCACGCAGGACGACGTAGCACCCGACGACGCCGCAGACGATGCTGGACATGATCGCGATCGCCAGCGCCTTGGGAAGAAAGGCGAGGTCGGGGTTGAGCAGGTCGGTGAGGAATTCGGTGATCGACATCAGACCGCCTTCACGAGTTTCAGCAGCGGGGACGTCGCGCTCACCCCGAAGGTCTTCGTCCACAGCCCGGCGTCCTGCAGGTCCGCCGGCCGCCCGTCGGCGATGATGCGGCCGTTGAGCAGGACCAGCCGGCTGCAGGAGTCCACCGCCGCGACGAGGTCATGGGTGGTCATCAGCACCGCCCGGTCCTCGCTCGCCAGGCTGGCGAACAGGTCACCCAGCAGTTCCTGGGTGGGCAGGTCGAGTCCGGTGAACGGCTCGTCGAGCAGCAGGATGCGCGGCGCGAGCGCGAGAGCCCGCGCGACCAGGACACGCTGGCGTTGCCCGCCGGACAGCTCGCCGACCGGCCGGCGACGCAACCCGGTCAGCTGTACGCGCTCCAAGGCGTCGCCGACGGCCCGCCAGTCGGTGACGCCGGGGCGGCGGAGCAGGCCCAGCCGGCCGGTCCGGCCAGTCATCACGGCTTGCTCGACCGAGATAGGAAAGTCCCAGGTGAACTCGTGACGCTGGGGGACGTAACCGATCTCGGAGCGGCCGGGGCGCGACGGCTTGCCCTCCACCGTCACCGTGCCGCCGCGGGTACGGGTCAGTGCCAGGATGGCGCGGAGCAGGGTGGTCTTCCCGGCACCATTGGGTCCGAGCAACCCGACCAGCTCGCCCCGGTCCAGGTGCAGCCGCACGTCCCGCAGGACCGGCCGGCCGCCGAGGTCCACGTCCAACCCTTCGATGTCCAGTGCTCTCACCGCTGGTCCTCCGCCAGTGCGGCGGCGCGTTCCTGTTCGGCCCGGCGCTTCGCGCCGCGTCCGCGCAGCAGCAGGATCAGTAGGCCGATGACGAGCAGGACGGCCATGCCCGCCAGCGCGATGATCAGCAGGGTCGTGGACGTGCCGGCAGGCTCGTCGTCCGCGGCCCGGTCCTCGTCGGCTGCTGCCGGCCCGGCTGCGGCAGGGATGTCCGCCGTTGCCGCATACGCCTCCGCGGCGTTGGCAGCGTCGCCCACCGCGAAGCGCAACGTGCCGGTCGCCGAAACCGTCTCACCGTTGATCAGGTCTGCCGACGCCTGGACTGCGACCAGATAGACGCCGGGTGCGCTGAACACCCAGTTGGCGTGGGTGTGGGTGTTGACCTCGGCCCAGAAGGGCTGCGCCTTGGACTCGGTGGAACGCCACAGCGGCTGCGGCGGCGCGAAGTTTCCCGACTGCAGGTAGGTCGTGAGGCTCCCCGGTCCGCGTACGCCGAGCAGGGTAAGCGTGACGCCGCGGTCGATGGTCTGCATCACCCGGGGGTCCTGGGTGTTCCAGCCGAGCCAGACGACGTCGGGGTTCTGGACCTGCGGCACCACGTACACCCGCTTGCCGGCGTCGATGTCGAGGAAGGCGTACGCGGGGTCGTCGGGAACGGTCTGCAGCGCGGCGTCGGAGACGCGGAGCAGGGCCTCGTCGGGGTTGCGCCACACCGGCCGCGCCTGCGTGCCGTCGTGGATCAGCAGCGTCCACCGGTTGTCGACGTAGCGGGGGCCGATGTCGACGTGCCCGGTGGCGAGTTCCGCCCGGCCGGTGGCGAGCGGCTGGTCGGCCGCGATCGACTGGCCGAGACCCGGCGTCGGCCCCTCGGCCCGTGCCGGCGTCTGCGTCGTGGCCAGCATGATCACTGCGGCCACCGCGCATCGCGTCATGGCAATGATCGTGTGGGTGCGGCGTCGCGCCCGTCCTGCCGTCACTGGCTTCTCCATCACTTGTCTGTGGTCAGGCAGTCGTGCAGTGAGTCGGCGTTGAACCGCATCATCTGCACGTATGTGGTCACGTCGCGGTCGAAGGTGTCGCCGTAGATCGGGCAGACCCGCAGTCCCTGTTCGCGGGCCACCTCGGTCAGGGTGGTGGATCGGGCCGCCAGGTTGGGTTCCAGGAAAACGGCCGGGATCTTCAGGTTGCGGATCGTCTCGGTGAGCCGGCGGCGGTCGGCGAGGCTCGGCTCGGTGGCGGGATTCGGCGTGACGAAACCGGAGATCTGGATGTCGTACGCCTGGCCCAGGTAGCCGAACGCGTCGTGGGTGCTGACCAGGTGGCGCCGCGACGGAGGGATCCGGGCGATGGTGTCCCGGACCTCGGCGTCGAGTTGCTCCAGTTCCCGGATGTAGGCCGAGGCGTTCGCGCGGTAGGCCGCCGCGCCCTGTGGGTCGACGCCGATCAGGGTGTCCCGGATGAGTTCGGTGTAGGAGATGGCGTTGCGGACGTTCTGCCACAGGTGCGGGTCGATCTCGCCGTGCACGTGCTTGCCGAGGACCGCTTGTGGAAGCTGGTGGATCTGGGTGCCGGACCGACCGAGAAACCGGAATCTCCGGTCGCCGGGCACCTCCAGCAGCGCCTTGTTCGGCACCTCGATCACGGTGCTGGCCGGGTCGTACACCTGCTGGTTGACCTCGCCGCTGCCCTCCGGGTCGGCGAACAGGTAGAGCCGCCGCTCGTCGAGGTCGACGGTGACGTCGGCGTGCCCGGAGTTCAGTACCGTCGCTCCGGTCATGCCGGGCACCGAGTGTGGATCCACCCCGACGGCGAAGGTGAACACCTGCTCGCCCAGCGGGAGGGGCGCCGTGTCGGGAGTGACCGCCAGCTGTGCACGCATGGTCAGCCGGTAGACACCCGGTTTGGTGAAGGCCCAGCTCATGTGGGTGTGTGCGTCGGGTGGCAGCGTGGCGGTGTCGTCACGGTACCCGTCAGCGGCATCGAACCCGTCTTCGGAATCGACGTAGAACGCCGGATTGCCGAACGACTCGGTCAGGTACGCCAGCAACCGACCCGGCCCGTCGGCGGCAGTCGCGCTGAGCAGCACGTCGGAAGAGCGGTTCGCGCCCTGCGCCGCGCCGGTGCCGCGCACGCGCATGCCCAGCCAGATGGTGTCCAGTGACACGTCCTCGACGAGCGGGATGATCTCTGCGGCGTACTTCACCGCGCCCTCGGCCAGCGAGATGCTCGGTACGCCGTCGCGTAGGTTCGCGTCCAGCGCCTTGATGACGGCCTGCTCCTCCAGGAGCAGGTAGTTGCTGAAGGCGACGTCTGCGTAGACGACGTCGCGGACGTCCCGAAGCGACGGCTCGTAGCTGTGCGGGTCGGCGCTGTCCGGCACCAGCGACGTGACGGCCACCCGCTCACCACCGACGTTGCTCACCATGTCCCGCAGGATCCCGGTGGTCGTGATGACCTGGATCCGCTCGTCGTTCGCGCTCAGCGTCACCTCCGAGCGGCAGCCGGAAGCCAGCACGGCGATCAGCAGCGGCGGTACGAGCGTCCGCCACCCCGGCCCAGAACGGCGATGAGTCACGCGGCCACCCCGCCTGGGGAGTTGGGCGGTGCGGTGCGGCGGCGGGCGAGCACCACCAGCAGGGCCCCGACCGTCACCAGGACGACGCCGGCCGCTCCGGCCGTCAGCACCCAACCGGCGCCGGTGCGGGGCAGGGGCCCGCTGCCCTGATCCGTGCCGCCGTCGCCGCTGCCACCCCCGGAGCCGAATCCGTCGTTCGGATCGGTGCTGTCGCCGACGGCGATGGTGAGCGTCTTCGTGTCGGTGACCGCCTTGCCGGCGCTGGTGGTGCCGCTCATCTGTACCGCGAGACGGTAGAGGCCGGGCTTGGTGAACCCCCAGTTGCCGTGCGCGTGGGTGTTGAGTGGAACGCTCAGCTGCTGCGGGAACGCCTCGGTGGAGTCGAAGAGCACGTCAGCCTTGCCGAACGAACCGGTCAGGAACAGTGCGAACTGACCGGGCCCGGTGACTCCCTTCAGCGTCCAGATGACGTTGCCCTTGACGCCGGACACGACGGACTCGTGCTGGGTGTTCCAGCCGGGCCAGACGACGCCCGCCTGCTGGGACTGCGGCAGCAGCCAGACGGTGTCGCCCTGCTTGCCCAGGAAGTCCACCCCGGCCGGCAGGGTGACCTTCGCGTTGCCCTTGACCTGGAGGACCACGTCGGCGGTCTCCCGCCACACCGGGGGGCTGGTCCGGTCGTCCTTGATCCGGATCGTCCAGGTGTCGCCGGACAGTTGCGGGCCCATGTCCACGTGCCCGTCGGCGATCACCTGGTGGGCACTGGCGGCGGACGCCGCCGCCTTCGCGGCGGGCGGTACGGCTGCGGCGGGCTTCGGCGCGACAGCGGGCTTCGGCTCGGCGAGTGCCTGCGGCGTCGGCTGCCCGCCGGCGCGGGTGACCGGCTTGGCCGGCGCCGGTGGCGGAGCCTGCCCGGCCGGGCTGATCGCCGGCACCCGCACCGTGTACGTCGCCTCGGCGCTGGTCTGCTGGCCGGACCGCAGGGTGGCCGAGCCGGCCAGGGTCAGCCGGTACTCGCCGGCCGCGTCGAAGGCCCACACCACACCGCCGGTACGCGTCCCCACCGGCAACCGCGCCGTCCGCGGCAGGTCCGGCCCACTGCCGAAGATCGGGCTCGCCGAGCCGAGACCGGACAGGGTGTACGCGGTGAACGTTCCCGGCCCCTCGACGGAGCGCAGGGCGAGGGTGACCGCGTCGTCGGTGACGACGCCGGGACGTACCCCGGTGGTGTCCAGGGCCGGGAAGCCGGTGTCGCCGGTGGACAGTGACCACACGGCGTGGCCCGGCGTCCCGAGGAAGGCGAGGGCCTTCCCGGCCGGCACCCGGCCGGCCAGGCCGCCCGCCGGGCCGAGCACCACCTCGGCCGGGTCGCGCCCCGGCGCATCGCCGGCCACCTGCGCGGCGTCCCGGATGCTCAACGACATCGAGTCACCGTCGAGCGCCACGGAGACCAGGTCCGCGCCGGCCACGGCAACCACGGCTCGTTCGGCCGACGCAGGCGTCACGGCCGGTTCGGCCGACGCCGGCGGCGCTCCGGTGGCCAGCGCCAGTACCGCCACGGCAAGGCCGGCGGCGCCAAGCCGCATGCTTCTCATCCTCATTGGTTGCTCCCCAGGCGACGTGGTGGTGTTGCGTCGTGCCGCGTCGTGACGACGTGGCTGGTCGCGTCGGCGTCACCCGACGCGGTCGACAGGGCTGGTGTGTTCCTCCCGGCGGTGTTCCGTTCGGCCTCCCGGCTGGCCTCGGTCCGGCCTTCCTCCCGAGCGGCCGCCACCACTCGTGCGATCTGGCGGGCCCGTCGCCGGCGGGCGGCGATCAGCGCCCAGCCGACAAGGGCGAGCAGGGCCAGCAGGACGAGTTGCGGCCAGGGCAGCGCCCAGACGGTCATCCGGGCCGCATCGCCCTGCGGGGGCGGGTCGAGGACCTGGTCGCCCACCGCAGCGGGGGTGACGGTGGCGTTCGCGGTCAGCCGGAACAGCGGCGGCACGTCGCTCAGCCGGACGGTGGTGGTCAGTTCCCCGCCGGGCAGGATCTCCGGCAGGGCCGCCGCGTCGACCGAGCGCCCGCCGAGGCCGAACGGACCGGCCGCGGCGAGCGAGGGTTGCCCGGTGAGCCGTACGTTGCCGGTGTTGCGCACGGTGAAGGTGGCGGTGAGCGTGCCACCGCCGAAGGGGTTGAGCGAGCCGCTGTGCCGTACCCGGAGGTCCTCGACGGCCAGCGCTGGCCGCAACTCACCGGTCACCCTCAGGTAGATCCGCGCGCCGACCCGGTGGTCGACGGCGACCTGGTTACCGTGGGCGTCCGTCGACGTGGCGGCGAGCGAGGCGACGATTCCTCCGGCATGGTCGCCCGGTGTGGCGTTGTCAGGCACGGTGAGCGTAAACGGGATGTCCAGGCGGGAGGTGGACGGGATGATCAGGGTTCGCTGGGTGAAGCGAACCCAGGCCCCGACGTCGGTGGGCTGCTGACCACCGGCCAACAGGTCGAACCCGCCCTGCGCGGTGGTGAAGGCGTCGCTGGCGTAGAGGTTCAGGGTGAGCGGGCGCGCCGAGTGGTTGGTGACCGCGACGTAGTCGGTCAGAGTGGCACCGGGGTCGAGTTTGTAGGTGAACGCCGGCCGGCCGTTCGGGCCCTTCGCGCTCGACGGTGCCACCCCCCAGGTGGCGGCGGCCGGCGCCGACGGCGCGGGGGGTGTCGGTGTGGGCGGTGCCAGGGCCGCGCCGAGCAGGGCGAAGCCGGTGGCGATGGCGGCGAGCAGGCGCATGGCGGGGACGGGTTCCGTTCCTCGACTGGGAGATGGGGCGGGATGGGCGGGCGGCTAGCCCGCCCATCCCGCGACCGTCCGGTGGCACCGCTCAGCGCCTGTCTCTTA
>NZ_JBHUVA010000050.1:0-47082 GCF_042670805.1 Micromonospora sp. NPDC057141
CGCCCTCACCACCGACTCCGCACCCTGGCCGGCCGTCGACCGGCCCCGCCGCGCCGCCGTCTCCTCCTTCGGCATCAGCGGCACCAACGCCCACGCCATCATCGAGCAGGCCCCCGCCGACGCCCCGGCACCCCGCCCCGAGCGCCCGGCGGCGCGACCCGGCCTGGTCGCCGCCGACGCCGTACCGCTGCTCGTCTCGGCCCGCAGCGCCCGCGCCCTGCGCGACCAGGCGGCGCGGCTGCGGGCCCGCCTCGCCGACGACCCGGCCCTCGACCTCGTCGACCTCGGATACTCGCTCGCCACCGGCCGCGCCCACCACCCGTACCGGCAGGTCACGGTGGCCGCCGACCGGGACTCCGCGCTGGCCGGGCTCGCCGCGATCGCCGAGGCCGACCACCACGCCGGCACCCCCGACGGTACGCCGAAGGTCGTCTTCGTCTTCCCCGGCCAGGGCTCCCAGTGGGCCGGGATGGCCCTCGACCTGCTGGAGTCCTCGCCGGTCTTCCGGGACCGGATGGCCCAGTGCGCGGCGGAACTGTCCCGGCTGGTCGACTGGAACGCCGAGGACGTCCTGCGCGGCGCGCCCGACGCCCCGCCGATGGACCGGGTGGACGTCGTCCAGCCGCTGCTCTTCTCCGTCATGGTCTCCCTCGCCGAGGTGTGGAAGTCCTGCGGCGTACGGCCCGACGCCGTCATCGGCCACTCGCAGGGCGAGATCGCCGCCGCCTGCGCCACCGGGGCGCTCACCCTGCCCGACGCGATGCGGCTCGTCGTCGCCCGCAGCCGGGGCCTGCTGGCCATCTCCGGGCTGGGCGGCATGGTGTCCGTGCCGCTGTCCGCCGCCGACACCGCGCAGCTCATCGCGCCCTGGCCGGGTGCCCTCTGGGTCGCCGCCGTCAACGGGGCCGCCGTGACCGTGGTGTCGGGGGACGCCGGCCCGGTCGCCGAACTGCTCGCCACCTGCGCGGAGCGCGGCATCCGGGCCCGGCAGATCGCCGTGGACTACGCGTCGCACTGCGGCCACGTCGAGGCCGTCCGCGAGGACCTGGCCGCCGCGCTCGGCACGATCGAGGCCCACCCCACCGAGGTGGCCTTCCACTCCACCGTCACCGGCGAACCCCTCGACACCGTCGAGCTGGACGCCGACTACTGGTACCGGAACCTGCGCGAACCGGTGCGCCTCGCCCCCGTCGTGGACGCGCTGATCGGCGCCGGCTACCGCACGTTCGTGGAGCTCAGCCCCCACCCTGTGCTCAAGGTCGTCGTGCAGGACGCGCTCGACCGGGCCAGCACCGGGCAGCCCGGCGGCGTCGTGGTCGGCTCGCTGCGCCGCGACGAACACGGCCCCCGCCAACTCCTCGCCGCGCTCGGCGGCCTGTACGCGGCCGGCGTACCGGTCGACTGGGCCGCCGTCCTCGCCGGCTCCGGTGCGTCCCGGGTGGACCTGCCGACGTATGCGTTCCAGCGGGAGCGGTTCTGGCCCGAGGCGGGTACGTGGCGGGTGGGTGACGTGTCGGGTGTTGGCCTGGGGGTGGCGGGGCATCCGTTGCTGGGTGCGGCGGTGCGGCTGGCGGGTGACGACGAGGTGGTGTTGACGGGTCGGTTGTCGGTGTCGACGCATCCGTGGTTGGCCGATCACGTCGTGTCGGGTGTGGTGGTGGTGCCGGGTGCGGCGTTGGTGGAGTTGGTGGTGCGGGCGGGTGACGAGGTGGGTGCGTCGCGGGTGCGGGAGTTGAGCATCGCCGCGCCGTTGACCCTGCCTGGCTCGGGTGGGGTGCGGGTGCAGGTGCGCGTCGGGGCGGCTGACGACTCCGGTGGCCGGGATGTGGCCCTGCACGCCCAGTCCGAGGAGGACCCGGAGGCCGAGTGGACGCGGCACGCGGAGGGTGTGCTGGAGCCGGCTGTCGCCGAGGAGGCGGGCGTCGGGGTGTGGCCGCCGGCCGGTGTTCCGGAGATGGACCTGAGCGGCTGGTACGACGCGCTCGTCGGGCACGGGCTGGCGTACGGGCCGGTGTTCCGGGGCCTGCGCCGGGTGTGGACCGGCGACGGCGACGTGTACGCCGAGGTCGCGCTGCCCGACGAGGCGGCGGGCGACGCCACGGCCTTCGGCGTGCACCCGGCGCTGTTGGACGCCGCCCTGCACCCGATCGGGCTGCTGCTGGCCGACGACGTGTCCGGCCCTCGGGTGCCGTTCGCGTTCACCGGCGTGCAGGTGCACGCGGCGGGCGCGTCGGTGCTGCGGGTCCGGCTGACCCGCGCCGGCTCCGGGGTGCGCCTCGTCGCCGCCGACGAGTCGGGTGCGCCCGTCGTGTCGGTGGACTCCCTCGTCCTGCGGGAGCTGACCGGGGTGGCCACGCCGAGCGCGGCCGATCGCTCCCTGTTCGAGGTGACCTGGCACGCCGAGGACGTGACCCCGGCCGCCGACATGTCGGGCGCGGTGACGATCGGCGACGCGGGGCTGCCCGACGTGCCCGCGTACGCGGACATGGCGGCGCTGGTGGCGGCCGTCGAGGCGGGCTCGGTCGCACCGGGCCTCCTGCTCCTGTCGGCCGGCTCCGGCCCGGATCGGACCCCCGGCGGCGACCTGCCCGGGGTGGTCCGGTCGGTGACGGCCGACGTCCTGGGGACCGTCCAGGCGTGGCTGGCCGCCGACGCGCTCGCCGACACGACGCTCGTCGTGACGACCCGCGACGCCGTGGCGGCCCGGCCGGGCGACCAGGCCGACGACCTGGCGGGTGCTGCGGTGTGGGGCCTGCTGCGGTCGGCGCAGTCGGAGCACCCGGACCGGATCGTGCTCGCCGACCTCGACGGTCCGCTGGACGCCGGCGCGGTGACGCTGCTCGCGGCGGTGGCCGCCGACCCGGCCCCCACCGGCGGCCAGCTCGCGATCCGGGCCGGCACCGTCCTCACGCCCCGCGTCACCCGCCCCGCCGGCGACGCGCTCACCCCGCAGGGCGACCTGTGGCACGTGGCCGCCGTCGACCCGGGAACGATCGACGGCGTCGACCTGCGGCCCGGCACCGCCCAGCCCCTCGCGCCCGGCGAGGTCCGGGTGGCCGTGCGGGCGGCGGGGGTGAACTTCCGGGATGTGTTGATCGCGTTGGGGATGTATCCGGATCCGTCGGCGGTGCTGGGTAGTGAGGGTGCGGGGGTGGTGCTGGAGGTCGGCCCGGGTGTCGGCGATCTGGTGCCGGGTGATCGGGTGTTCGGGTTGTTCGAGCCGGGTTTCGGGCCGCAGGTGGTGGCGCAGCGGTTGCGGGTGGCGCGGGTGCCGTCGGGGTGGTCGTTTGTCGAGGCGGCGTCGGTGCCGGTGGTGTTTTTGACGGCGTACTACGCGTTGCGGGATCTGGCGGGGTTGCGGGCTGGTGAGTCGGTGCTGGTGCACTCGGGTGCGGGTGGGGTGGGGATGGCGGCGATCCAGCTGGCCCACCATTTCGGCGCGACCGTCTATGCGACCGCCAGCCCCGGTAAGTGGGGGACGCTGCGGGACCTTGGGGTGGCGCAGGGGCGGATCGCGTCGTCGCGGTCGACGGAGTTCGAGGCGGTGTTCGCCTCCGCGTCGGGTGGTGCGGGTGTGGATGTCGTGCTCGATGCGCTTGCGGGTGAGTTCGTGGACGCGTCGTTGCGGTTGTTGCCGCGCGGCGGCCGGTTCGTCGAGATGGGCAAGACCGACGTCCGCGACCCGGAACTGGTCGCCCGCCAACACCCCGGCGTGACGTACCAGGCGTTCGAGCTGAACGCCGCCGGTGGCGAGCGCATCGGGCAGATGCTCGGCGAGTTGTTGGCGTTGTTCGAGCAGGGTGCGTTGCGGCCGTTGCCGGTGCGGGTGTGGGATGTGCGGCAGGCACGTGCGGCGCTGCGGCACCTGAGCCAGGCCCGGCACGTGGGCAAGGTGGTGCTGACGGTGCCGGTGCCGGTGGACGCGGACGGCACGACACTGGTGACCGGGGCGTCGGGGACCCTGGCGGGGGTGGTGGCCCGGCATCTGGTCGCGTCGGGTCAGGCCCGTCGGTTGGTGTTGGCGTCGCGTCGGCTGCCGGTGGAGGGTTCCGGCTATGCGGCGTTGGTGGCGGAGCTGACCGGGGCGGGTGCTGAGGTTGCGGCGGTGTCGGTGGACGTGGCCGATGCGGGGCAGGTGGCGGCGTTGGTGGCGGGGGTGGATCCGGCGCATCCGCTGACCGCCGTGGTGCACACGGCCGGGGTGATCGCCGATGCGACGATCGGTTCCCTCGACGCGGACGGGCTCGCGGCGGTGTTGCGGCCGAAGGTCGACGGCGCGTGGGCGTTGCATCAGGCGACGGCGCGTCTGGATCTGTCGGCGTTCGTGGTGTTCTCGTCGATCGCGGCGACCCTGGGTTCGCCCGGTCAGGGCAACTATGCGGCGGCGAACGCGTTCCTCGACGCCCTCGCCCAGCACCGCCGCGCCCGGGGCCTGCCCGCGACCAGCCTCGCCTGGGGCCTCTGGGCCACCACCAGCACGATGACCGCCCACCTCGACGCCACCGAACACCGCCGCGCCATCCGCGCCGGCAGCGCCCCGCTCACCGACGCCGAAGGGCTCGCGCTCCTCGACGCCGCGCAGCGGCACGGCGGCCCGCACGTCGTACTCATGAAGGTGCCGGCGGCCACGGGCGGACCGGTCCCCGCCCTGCTGCGGGACCTCGTGCGCCCGCCCCGCACCCGGCGGCGCGCGGCGACCCGGGCCGCCGCCGACCTGTCGCTGGGCGAGCGGCTCGCCGCGCTCAGCCCCGCCGAACGGCGCGGCGAACTCCTCGACCTCGTCGCGGGTGCCGTGGCGGCCGTGCTCGGCCACCGCTCCGCCGACACCGTCGACCCGCAGCGGCCGTTCAAGGAACTCGGCTTCGACTCGCTCACCTCCGTGGAGCTGCGCAACCGGCTCGCCGCCGCCACCGGGCTGCGGCTGCCCGCCACCGTCGCCTTCGACTACCCGACGCCCGCCGTGCTCGCCGACTTCCTCGACCGGGAGATCGGCGGCCGGGCCGCCCCCGCGCCGGCCCGCGCCGCTGCCGCCGCGACCGGCGTCGACGAGCCCATCGCGATCGTCGGCATGGCCTGCCGCTTCCCCGGCGAGGTACGGACCCCCGAACAGCTGTGGGACCTCGTCACCGCCGGCGCGGACGTCATCGCGCCCTTCCCCACCGACCGCGGCTGGGACCTCGCCGACCTGCGCGGCGACGCCGGTGACGACACGGCCACCCCGCAGCGCGGCGGGTTCCTCTACGACGCCGCCGACTTCGACGCCGCATTCTTCGGCATCTCGCCCCGCGAGGCCCTGGCCATGGACCCGCAGCAGCGGCTGCTGCTGGAGACCTCGTGGGAGGCGTTCGAGCGGGCCGGCATCGACCCGCTGACCGCGCGGGGCAGCAGCACCGGCGTCTACGTCGGCCTGATCTACCACGACTACGCCGGCAAGGCCCTCGGCACCTCCGACGAACTCGACGGGTACGTCGGCAACGGCAGCGCCGGCAGCGTCGCCTCCGGTCGCATCTCGTATCTGTTCGGCCTCGAGGGCCCCGCCGTCACCGTCGACACGGCCTGCTCGTCGTCGCTGGTCGCCCTGCACCTGGCCGCCCAGGCGCTGCGGCAGAACGAGTGCTCCCTCGCCCTGGCCGGCGGGGTCAGCGTCATGTCGACCCCCGGCATGCTCGCCGAGTTCTCCCGCCAGCGCGGCCTGTCGCCCGACGGGCGGTGCCGGGCGTTCGGCGCGGGCGCCAACGGCACCGGCTTCGCCGAGGGCGTCGGCATGCTGCTGCTGGAACGGCTCTCCGACGCCCAGCGCAACGGCCACCGGATCCTCGCCGTCGTCCGGGGCAGCGCCGTCAACCAGGACGGGGCCAGCAGCGGCCTCACCGCCCCCAACGGGCCGTCGCAGCAGCGGGTGATCCGGCAGGCCCTCGCCAACGCCCGCCTGGCCGCCACCGACGTGGACGCCGTCGAGGCGCACGGCACCGGCACGGCGCTCGGCGACCCGATCGAGGCACAGGCGCTGCTGGCCACGTACGGGCAGGACCGGCCCGCCGACCAGCCGCTCTGGCTCGGCTCGATCAAGTCGAACATCGGCCACGCCCAAGCGGCAGCCGGCGTCGCCGGTGTGATCAAGATGGTCATGGCGATGCGGCACGGACAGCTCCCGGCCACCCTGCACGTCGACTCCCCGTCGGAGCACATCGACTGGACCGCCGGGGCCGTGTCGCTGCTCGCCGAGCCCCGCCCCTGGCCCGAGGTGGACCGGCCGCGCCGCGCCGCCGTGTCGTCGTTCGGCATCAGCGGCACCAACGTCCACACGATCCTGGAACAGGCCCCCGAGGTGACGCCCGCGCCGACCGTGACCGTCCCGGCCGCCGTCGCCACCGGCGACCTCACCACGCCCTGCGTGCTCTCCGCCCGCACCGGCGACGCCCTGCGCGAACAGGCCCGCCGCCTGCACGACTGGCTGGGGGAGAACCCGGGCGTCGGGCTGCCCGACCTCGGCCACGCCCTCGCCGCCGGCCGGTCCGCGTTCGAACACCGGTCGGTGCTGCTGCCCCGCGACCGGCAGAGCCTCCTCGCCGGCCTGGCCGCCGTCGCCGCCGACGAGCCGTCGTCCGTCGTCGTCCGGGGCACCGTCCGGCCCGGCCGGCTCGCCGTCCTCTTCTCCGGCCAGGGCGCGCAACGCCCCGGCATGGGCCGCGAGGCGTACGGGGCGTTCCCCGTGTTCGCCGCCGCCCTCGACGAGGCGTGCGGCCACCTCGACCCGCTGCTGCCCCGCCCGCTGCGCGACGTGCTGTTCGCCACCGAAGGCTCCCCCGACGCGGAGCTGCTCGACCAGACCGTGTTCACCCAGGCCGGCCTGTTCGCCGTCGAAGTGGCCCTGTACCGCCTCGTCGAGTCGTTCGGGGTCGTCCCCGACCTCGTCGGCGGCCACTCGATCGGCGAGATCACCGCCGCGCACGTCGCCGGGGTGCTGACCCTCGCCGACGCCTGCGCGCTGGTCGCCGCCCGGGGCCGGCTCATGCAGGCGCTGCCCGCCGGGGGCGGCATGCTCGCCGTCGCCGCCGGCGAGGCCGACGTCCGCGCCTCGATCGAGGGCCTGACCGACCGGCTCGGGATCGCCGCCGTCAACGGGCCGTCCGCCGTGGTGGTCTCCGGTGCCGCCGACGCCCTCGACGCCGTGGAGGCCGGCTGGCGGGATCGGGGCGTCCGCACCCGCCGCCTGCGGGTCAGCCACGCCTTCCACAGCCCGCTCATGGAGCCGATGCTGGCCGGGTTCCGGGCCGTCCTCGACGGGCTCACCTTCCAGCCGCCGACGCTGCCCGTCGTGTCCAACCTGACCGGCGTCGCCGCCGACGCCGTCGACCTGTGCGACCCCGAATACTGGGTGCGGCACGTCCGCGAGGCCGTCCGCTTCGCCGACGGGATCGCCTACCTGCGGCAGCGCAACGTCGGCACGTACCTGGAGGTCGGGCCGGACGGGGTGCTCGCCGGCATGATCGCCGACTGCCTCGCCGACGACGCGGACACCGCCGCCGGGGCGGTGATCGTGCCGACCCTGCGCCGGGGCCGCACCGAGGCGTCCGCGCTGCTCGCGGCCCTCGCCGAGGCGTACGCCGGCGGCGTGCCCGTCGACTGGGCCACCCTCACCGGCGGCGGCACGGCCGTGCGCCCGGTGGACCTGCCGACGTACCCGTTCCAGCGGCAGCGGTACTGGCCCGACGCGGCGGCCTGGCGGGCCGGCGACGTGTCCGGCGCCGGCCTAGCCGCCCCCGGTCACCCGCTGCTCGGTGCGGCGGTGCGCCTGGCGGGTGACGACGAGATCGTGTTGACGGGTCGCCTGTCGGTGTCGACGCATCCTTGGTTGGCCGATCACGTCGTCTCCGGTGCGGTGGTGGTGCCGGGCACCGCCCTGATCGAGTTGGTGGTGCGGGCCGGTGACGAGGTGGGTGCGTCGCGGGTGCGGGAGTTGACGATCGCCGCGCCGTTGACGTTGCCGGTCTCGGGTGGGGTACGGGTGCAGGTGCGGGTCGGCGGGGCCGACGACTCGGGTGCCCGTGAGGTCACCGTGCACGCCCAGCCGGAGGACGATGCGGAGGCGGAGTGGGTCCGGCACGCGGAGGGTGTGTTGGAGGCGGCCGTCGTCGAGGAGCCTGTGGTTGGGGAGTGGCCTCCGGCGGGTGTCGCCGAGGTTGACCTGTCCGGTTGGTACGAGGCGCTTGTCGGGCACGGGCTGGCGTACGGGCCGGTGTTCCAGGGCCTGCGTCGGGTGTGGACGGGTGACGCCGAGCTGTACGCCGAGGTGGCCCTGCCGCAGTCGGCGGCGGGCGACGCCACCGCGTTCGGGGTGCATCCGGCGTTGCTGGACGCCGCCCTGCATCCGATCGGGTTGTTGCTGGCCGAGGACACCTCCGGGCCTCGGGTGCCGTTCGCGTTCACCGGTGTGCAGGTGCACGCGGCGGGCGCGTCGGTGCTGCGGGTGCGGCTGAGCCGGGCCGGTTCCGGGGTACGGCTGGCCGCCGCCGACGAGTCCGGTGGGTCGGTCGTCTCCGTCGACTCCCTCGTCCTGCGGGAACTCACCGGCGTCGCCGCGCCCAGCGCGGCCGACCGCTCCCTGTTCCAGGTGACCTGGCAGCTGCAGGACGTCGCTCCCGCCGCCGACGGCTCCGGCTGGGCGGCGCTCGGCGACGCCGGGCTGCCCGACGACGTGCCCGCGTATGCGGACGTGGCGGCGCTGGTGGCGGCCGTCGGGACGGGCGTGGCCGCGCCGGCTTTCGTGTTGTTGCCCGTTCCCGTCGCCGGGGCGTCGGTCCCGGACGCGGTGCGGGAGGTCGTGACGGGTGTGTTGGGTGTGGTGCAGGCGTGGCTCGCCGCCGATCTGCTTGCCGATTCGCGGCTGGTGGTGGTGACCCGGGGTGCCGTGGTGGCGCGGGACGAGGACCGGGTGGCCGATCTGGCGGGTGCGGCGGTGTGGGGTCTGCTGCGTTCGGCGCAGTCGGAGCACCCCGACCGCATCGTGCTCGCCGACCTCGACGAGGGCATGGGCCCGCAGGCGCTCGGCGTGCTGGCGACCGTCGCGGCGGACCCGTCCACGGTCGGCGGTCAGCTCGCGCTCCGGGGCGACGCGGTGTGCGTACCCCGGCTCGTGCGCCAGTCGGGCGCGGAGCTGACCCCGCCGGCGGACCGTGCGTGGCACGTGGCCGCCGCGCGCCCCGGCACACTCGACGGCGTCGAGATCGTCGCCGCCGAGCCGGCCGCCCTCGCGCCCGGCGAGGTCCGCATCGCGGTCCGCGCCGCCGGGGTGAACTTCCGGGACGTGTTGATCGCGTTGGGGATGTATCCGGATCCGGCGGCGGTGCTGGGTAGTGAGGGTGCGGGTGTGGTGCTGGAGGTCGGCCCGGGTGTCGATGACCTCAATCTGGGTGATCGGGTGTTCGGGTTGTTCGAGCCTGGGTTCGGGCCGGAGGTGGTGGCGCAGCGGCAGCGGATCGGGCGGGTGCCGGCGGGTTGGTCGTTTGTGGAGGCCGCGTCGGTGCCGGTGGTGTTCCTGACGGCGTACTACGCGTTGCGTGATTTGGCGGGGTTGCGGGCTGGTGAGTCGGTGTTGGTGCACTCGGGTGCGGGTGGGGTGGGGATGGCGGCGATTCAGCTGGCGCACCATTTCGGCGCGACGGTGTATGCGACGGCGAGCCCGGGCAAGTGGGGGACGTTGCGGGGTCTCGGGGTCGCGCGGGAGCGGATCGGGTCGTCGCGGTCGACGGAGTTCGAGCAGGTGTTCGCCTCCGCGTCGGGTGGTGCGGGTGTGGATGTGGTGCTCGATGCGCTGGCGGGTGAGTTGGTGGATGCGTCGTTGCGGTTGTTGCCGCGTGGTGGCCGGTTCGTGGAGATGGGTAAGGCGGATGTGCGTGATGCGGCTGTGGTCGCGGCGGAGCATCCGGGGGTGGCCTATCGGGCGTTCGACCTGAATGAGGCGGGCGGCGAGCGGATCGGGCGGATGCTGGGCGAGTTGTTGGCGTTGTTCGAGAGTGGTGTGTTGTCGCCGTTGCCGGTGCGGGTGTGGGACGTGCGGCAGGCGCGTGCGGCGTTGCGGCATCTGAGCCAGGCCCGGCACGTGGGCAAGGTCGTGCTGACGGTGCCGGCCCCGGTGGACGCGGACGGCACGACACTGGTGACCGGGGCGTCGGGGACCCTGGCGGGGGTGGTGGCCCGGCACCTGGTCGCTACGGGGCAGAGCCGCAGGTTGGTGTTGGCGTCGCGTCGGCTGCCGGTGGAGGGTTCCGACTATGCGGCGCTGGTGGCGGAGCTGACCGGGGCGGGTGCTGAGGTTGCGGCGGTGTCGGTGGACGTGGCCGATGCGGGGCAGGTGGCGGCGTTGGTGGCGGGGGTGGATCCGGCGCATCCGCTGACCGCCGTGGTGCACACGGCCGGGGTGATCGCCGATGCGACGATCGGTTCCCTCGACGCGGACGGGCTCGCGGCGGTGTTGCGGCCGAAGGTGGACGGGGCGTGGGCGTTGCACGAGGCGACGGCGCATCTGGATCTGTCGGCGTTTGTGGTGTTCTCGTCGATCGCGGCGACGCTGGGTTCGCCGGGTCAGGGCAACTATGCGGCGGCGAACGCGTTCCTCGACGCCCTCGCCCAGCACCGTCGCGCCCAGGGCCTGCCGGCCACCAGCATCGGCTGGGGCATGTGGGCCACGGACGGGATGACCGCCCACCTCAGCGCCGACGACCGGCAGCGCCTGGGCCGGCTCGGCATGACCGGCCTCACCGCCGCCGAGGGCGCCGCCCTGCTCGACGCCGCGACCGCCGGGCCCCGGGCGGCGGTGGTCGCCGCCCGGCTGCGGATCACCGGGGACGCCGGGCAGGTCCCGCCGATCGTCCGGCTGCTGGCCCGGAGCGGGCCCCGCCGGCAGGCGCGCGCCGCGCAGGCCGGGGCCGGCTCGGGCTGGTCCGGGCGGCTGGCGGGGCTGGCGTCCGACGAGGCGCGGCGGTTGCTGGTGGAGCTGGTGTGTGGTCAGGCGGCGGCGGTGTTGGGGCATGCGTCGGCGCTGGCGGTTGCGGGTGGTCGGGCGTTCAAGGAGTTGGGGTTTGACTCGTTGACGTCGGTGGAGTTGCGTAACCGGCTCGCTGCGGCGACGGGGTTGCGGTTGACCGCGACGCTGGTGTTCGACTATCCGACGCCGGAGCGGCTTGCTGAGCACCTGTACGAGCGGCTCGGCCATTCCGCTGCCCCGGCCGCCGTCACGCGGGCCGTCGCCCGGGACGACGATGACCCGGTCGCGATCGTCGGGATGTCGTGCCGGTTCCCGGGTGGGGTGTCCAGTCCTGAGCAGTTGTGGGATCTGGTGGCGTCGGGTGGGGATGCGATCGGTGGTTTTCCGGGGGATCGGGGTTGGGATCTGGAGGGCCTGTATGACCCGGATGCGGATCGGGTGGGGACGTCGACGACGCGGCAGGGTGGTTTCCTGTATGGGGCGTCGGAGTTCGACCCGGGGTTCTTCGGTATCTCGCCGCGTGAGGCCCTGGCGATGGATCCGCAGCAGCGGTTGTTGTTGGAGACGTCGTGGGAGGCGTTCGAACACGCCGGCATCGACCCCCGCGACACGAAGGCCACCACCGGCGTCTTCGCCGGCCTGATCCACCACGACTACGCGGGCCGCCTGGCGGCGTCGGAGGAGCTGGAGGGCTACCTCGTCAACGGCACCGCCGGCAGCGTCGCCTCCGGCCGGGTCGCGTACGTGTTCGGCCTGGAGGGACCGGCGGTCACCGTCGACACCGCCTGTTCGTCGTCGCTGGTCGCGCTGCACCTGGCGGCGCAGGCGCTGCGGTCGGGGGAGTGCGACCTGGCGCTGGCCGGCGGCGTGACCGTCATGGCCACGCCGAGCGCCTTCGTCGGCTTCTCCCGCCAGCGGGGCCTGTCGGCCGACGGGCGGTGCAAGTCGTTCGCCGCCGCCGCAGACGGGACGGGCTGGTCGGAGGGCGTGGGGATGCTGCTGGTGCAGCGGCTCTCGGACGCGCGGCGCGAGGGCCGGCGGGTCCTCGCCGTGGTGCGGGGCACGGCCGTCAACCAGGACGGCGCGTCGAACGGGTTGACGGCGCCGAACGGTCCGGCGCAGCAGCGGGTGATCCGGCAGGCACTGGCCAACGCGCGGCTGACCACCGCGGACGTGGACGCCGTCGAGGCGCACGGCACCGGCACGACGCTCGGCGACCCCATCGAGGCGCAGGCGCTGCTGGCGACGTACGGGCAGGACCGGCCCGCCGACCGGCCGCTGCTGCTCGGCTCGATCAAGTCCAACATCGGCCACACGCAGGCGGCTGCGGGTGTGGCTGGTGTGATCAAGATGGTCCTCGCGATGCGGCATGGTGTGGTGCCGCCGACCCTGCACGTGGACGAGCCGTCCCCGCACGTCGACTGGTCGGCTGGTGCGATCGCGCTGGCCGTCGAGGCGATGCCGTGGCCGGCCGTGGACCGGCCGCGTCGGGCGGCGGTGTCGTCGTTCGGGATCTCGGGGACGAACGCGCATGTGATCGTCGAGCAGCCTCCGGCGGAGGTTGTCGAGGGTGTGGTGGTCGGGCGGGTGGCGACGCCGCCGGTGGTGCCGGTGCTTTTGTCGGCGCGCACCGAGGGTGCCCTTGCCGGGCAGGCGGGCCGGTGGGCCCGCTGGCTGGCCGGCGACGAGTCCCCTGCCGTCGTCGACGTGGCGTGGTCGTCGGTGACGACCCGTCCGGGGCTGGAGCAGCGGGCGGTGGTGTCGGCCGCTGGCCGCGACGAGTTGCTGGCCGCGTTGCGGGCGCTGGCGGCGGGTGAGCCGTCGGGTGCCGTGGTGGTCGGGGTTTCCGAGCAGCGCGGTCAGCTCGCGATTGTCTTCTCGGGCCAGGGCGCGCAGCGGGCGGGCATGGGCCGGGAGCTGTCGGCGGCGTTCCCGGTGTTCGCGGCCGCGCTGGACGAGGTGTGCGGTCACCTGGATGCGTTGCTGCCGCAGCCGTTGCGGCCGGTGCTGTTCGCGGCGGCGGGCACGCCGGAGGCCGACCTGTTGGATCAGACGGTGTTCACGCAGGCCGGTCTGTTCGCGGTCGAGGTGGCCCTGTTCCGTGTGGTGGAGTCGTTCGGGGTGGTGCCGGACTTCGTGGGCGGGCACTCGGTCGGCGAGATCACCGCCGCGCACGTGGCGGGGGTGTTGTCGCTGGCCGACGCGTGTCAGCTCGTTGCCGCCCGGGGCCGCCTGATGCAGGCCCTGCCGGCCGGCGGTGGGATGCTCGCCGTGAACGCCGCCGAGGAGGCCGTCGCGGAGTCGATCGCCGGTCGGGTCGACGTCGGGATCGCCGCCGTGAACGGGCCGTCGGCCGTGGTGGTCTCCGGTGCCGTCGAGGCCCTCGACGAGGTCGAGCGGTCGTGGCGGGGCCGGGGCGTCCGCACCCGCCGGCTGACGGTGAGTCACGCGTTCCACAGCCCGTTGATGGAGCCGATGCTCGCCGAGTTCCGGGCCGTCCTCGGCGGGCTCACGTTCGCCGCGCCGTTGCTGCCGGTGGTGTCGAACCTGACCGGGGCGCTGGCCGACGCCGACGAGATCCGCACCCCGGACTACTGGGTGCGGCACGTGCGGGAGGCCGTCCGCTTCGGCGACGGCATCACCGTCCTGCGTAAGGCCGGCGTGGGCACGTTCGTGGAGGTCGGCCCGCAGAGCGTGCTGACCGCGCTGGCCGCCGACGCGCTGAGCGGTGACGAGGGCGTGCTGACGGTCGCGGCGCAGCGCCGGGACCGGCCCGAGGCTGCCGCCCTGCTGGCCGCGCTGGCTGAGCTGCACGTGGCCGGGGTGCCCGTGTCGTGGCGGGAGTGGTTCGCCGGCACGGGCGCGGCCCGGATCGACCTGCCGACGTACGCGTTCCAGCACCAGCGGTTCTGGCCCGAGCCGGTGGTGCGGAAGGAGACCGACGGCGGGGACGTCGAGTTCTGGGCCGCCGTCGAACGCGGCGATCTGGCCGCGCTCGCTGCCCAGCTCGGCGACGACACCGCCCTGGACGCCCTCACCCCGGCCCTGCCCGCCCTAACCACCTGGCGGCGGGCCCGCACCCGCGACGCGGCGGTGAACGGCTGGTCGTACCAGGTCGGGTGGCTGCGGATCGACCCCGGTGACGTGCCGGCGGCGGCCGGCGACTGGCTGCTCGTCGGGCCCGACGGCGACACCGCCGACGACATCGCCGCCGCGCTCGCCTCGGCCGGCGGACACGTGCGGCGGCTGCCCGCCGAACCGGCCACCGCCACCCGGGGCAACCTGGCCCGGCGGCTCACCGCCGCGCTCGCCGACGGGCCCGCCACCGGCGTCGTCTCCCTGCTCGGCCTGGCCGACGACCCGCACCCGCAGCACCCGGCCGTGCCCGTCGGCACGGCCGCCACGCTGGCGCTGGCGCAGGCCCTGCACGACGCCGGGGTGAGCGTGACCCTGTGGTGCGTGACGCGGGGCGCGGTCGGTGCCGGCGACGGCGACGCCGTCCGCAGCGCCGCCCAGGGCGGCCTGTGGGGCCTCGGCCGCGTCGCCAGCCTCGAACTGCCGCAGCTGCGGGTCTGCCTGCTCGACCTGCCCGCCGCCGAAGCCAACGCCAACGCCGCCGGCGCCACCGAAGCCAACGCCAGCAACGCCAACGCCGCCGCTCGCGTCGACCCGGCCCGGCTCGCGGCGGCCCTCACCGCCGCCGGCGACGAGGACCAGCTCGCCGTGCGGCCCACCGGCGTGTACGCGCGCCGGCTGACCCGGGCCACCCCCGCCGACGCGGCGGCGGCCGACCGGTGGCGGCCGACCGGCACCGTGCTCGTCACCGGCGGCACCGGCGCGCTCGGCGCGCACGTGGCCCGCTGGGCCGCCGGCAACGGGGCCGAACACCTGGTGTTGACCAGCCGGCGCGGCGAGGACGCCCCGGGCGTGGCGCAGCTGCGCGACGAGCTGACCGCCCTCGGCGTACGGGTCACCGTCGCCGCCTGCGACGTGGCCGACCGGGACGCGGTCGCCGCGCTGCTCGCCCGCGTCGACGCCGACCCGGCCCCGCTGACCGCCGTGGTGCACGCCGCCGGCCTCAACGACGTGGCCCCCCTCGTCGACACCGACCTCGGCCGGTTCGCCGCCGTGCTGACCGGCAAGATCGCCGGGGCGGTGCACCTCGACGAGCTGCTCGGCGACCGGCCGCTCGACGCGTTCGTGCTGTTCGCCTCCATCGCCGGGATCTGGGGCAGCGGCGGGCAGGCCGGCTACGCGGCCGGCAACGCCTACCTCGACGCCCTCGCCGAGCGCCGCCGCGCCCGGGGACTCGCCGCCACCTCCGTCGCGTGGGGACCGTGGGCCGACGGCGGGATGGCCACCGGCGACGCCCAGCGGGAACTGGCCCGGCGCGGGCTGCGGGCGATGCCCCCGGCCGACGCCGTGCACGCCCTGCGGGTCGCCGTCGGGCGCGGCCGGCCCTGCCTCACCGTCGCCGACGTCGACTGGGCGACGTTCGCCCCGGCGTACGCGTCGGTGCGGCCCCGGCCGCTGCTGGCCGACCTGCCCGAGGCCCGGCCCGCCGAGCGCCCCGACGACGATGCCGCGCCGGCCGACGGCGGCCGGTCCCTGCGGGACCGGCTACTCGCCCTGCCCCGCGACGAGCAGGACCGGCACCTCACCGACCTGGTCCGCGCCGAGGCCGCCGCCGTCCTCGGCCACCCCGGCCCGGAGCGGGTCAAGCCGCGGCGGGCGTTCAAGGAACTCGGCTTCGACTCGCTGACCGCCGTGGAGCTGCGCAACCGGCTCACCCGGGCCACCGGTCTGCCCCTGCCCACCACGCTCGTCTTCGACCACCCCGACCCGGCCGCCGTGGCCGCCCACCTGCTCACCGCGCTGCTCCCCGAGGCGCACCGGGAGGAGACTGCCGACCCGGCCGAGACGGCGGTGCGCCAGGCCCTGGCCACCATCCCGCTGGCCCGCATCCGCGAGGCCGGGCTCCTCGACCTGCTGCTCAAGCTCACCGACGGCGACGACACCGACCCCGCCCCCACCGGCGAGGACGTCGACATCGACGAGATGGACGCCGACACCCTCATCAGGCTGGCGCTCGACGGCTCCGAGTCCTGACCCTTGCCCCACGTACGGAGTAACTGATGTCCACGTCTGCAGATAAGGTCGTCGAGGCGCTTCGGGCTTCGCTCAAGGAGACCAGCCGGCTCAAGCAGCTCAACCAGCAGCTGACGGCGGCGGCCCGGGAGCCGATCGCCATCGTGGCGATGTCCTGCCGCTACCCGGGCGGGGTGTCGTCCCCCGACGAGCTGTGGGACCTGGTGGCCGCAGGCGGCGACGCCGTCGGCGGCTTCCCCGCCGACCGGGGCTGGGACCTGGACAACCTGTACGACCCGGAGGCCGGCCGGGCCGGCCGCTCCACCACGCAGCAGGGCGGCTTCCTCTACGGGGCGGCCGAGTTCGACGCCGACTTCTTCGGCATCAGCCCCCGCGAGGCGCTGGCCATGGACCCGCAGCAGCGGCTGCTGCTGGAGACGTCGTGGGAGGCGTTCGAGAGCGCCGGAATCGCCCCGTCGTCGGTGCGCGGGCAGAAGGTCGGCGTGTTCGTCGGCACCGCCGCCAACGGCTACGGCGTCGGCCAGGACGGCGGCGCGGTCGGCGCCGACGAGGGCTACCTGCTCACCGGCACCGCCACCAGTGTCGTCTCCGGTCGCATCGCGTACGCGCTCGGCCTGGAGGGGCCGGCCGTCACCGTGGACACCGCCTGCTCGTCGTCGCTGGTCGCCCTGCACCTGGCCTGCCAGGCGCTACGGTCCGGCGAGTTCGACCTGGCCCTCGCGGGCGGCGTGACCGTGATGGCCACCCCCAGCGCGTTCGTCGGGTTCTCCCGGCAGCGCGGCCTCGCCTCCGACGGGCGGTGCAAGTCGTTCGCCGCCGCCGCCGACGGCACCGGCTGGGCCGAGGGCGTCGGCCTGCTCCTCGTCGAACGGCTCTCCGACGCCCAGCGCAACGGTCACCGCGTCCTCGCCGTGGTGCGCGGCTCCGCGACAAACCAGGACGGCGCGTCCAACGGGCTGACCGCCCCCAACGGGCCCGCCCAGCAGCGGGTCATCCGGCAGGCGCTGAGCAACGCCCGGCTCACCACCGCCGACGTGGACGCCGTCGAGGCGCACGGCACCGGCACCACCCTCGGCGACCCCATCGAGGCGCAGGCGCTGCTCGCCACGTACGGGCGGGACCGCGACGGGCACGAACCGCTGTGGTTGGGCTCGATCAAGTCGAACATCGGGCACAGCCAGTCCGCCGCCGGCATCGCCGGGATCATCAAGATGGTCATGGCGATGCGGCACGGGCTGCTGCCGGCCACCCTGCACGTCGACACCCCGTCACCGCACATCGACTGGGCGGCCGGGGCGGTGTCGCTGCTCACCGAGCCCCGCCCCTGGCCCGAGGTGGACCGGCCCCGCCGCGCCGCCGTGTCGTCGTTCGGCATCTCCGGCACCAACGCCCACGTCATCCTCGAACAGGCCGACGCCGCGCCCGCCCCCGGCGTACCCCAGGACCGGCCCGGCCTGCTCGCCGGGCCCGCCGCCACCGTGTGGGCGCTGTCGGCCCGGTCCACGGCGGCCCTGCGCGCGCAGGCCGCCCGCCTCGCCCGCCACGCCCGCGCCCGCGCCGGCCTCGACCCGGCCCGGCTCGCCTGGTCCCTCGCCACCACCCGCTCCGAGTTCGAGCACCGGGCCGCCGTCGTCGCGGCAGACCCGGCGCAGTTCCTCGCCGGCCTCGACGCCCTCGCCGCCGGCACCCCCGCCGGGACCGTCGTCACCGGCGTGGCCGGCGAACCCGGCGAGGGACCGGTCTGGGTCTTCCCCGGCCAGGGCGCCCAGCACGTCTCGATGGCCGCCGGCCTCGTCGGCACCTGCCCCGTCTTCGACGAGGCCCTCGCCGAGTGCCAGGCCGAGTTCGACCGCTGGCTCGACGTCGACCTGGTCGCGGTCCTCACCGGCACCGACGAGTCGTGGCTGACCCGCACCGAGGTCGTCCAGCCGGCCCTGTTCGCCGTCGGCGTCGGCTTGGCCCGGGTGTGGCGGCACGCCGGCGTCACCCCCCGCGCGGTCGTCGGCCACTCCCAGGGCGAGATCGTCGCCGCCCACGTCGCCGGGGCACTCTCCCTCGCCGACGCCGTCAAGATCCTCGCACTGCGGGCCCGCGCCCTCGCGGGCGTCGCCGGCACCGGCGCGATGGTCGCGATCGACCTGCCGGCCGCCGAGGTCGCCGACCGGCTCCCCGACGGGTTGAGCGTCTCCGTCGTCAACGGCCCCGGCACCACCGTCGTCTCCGGCCCGCCGCAGGCCGTCGTCGACCTGGCCGCCGCGTACGCCGCCGAGGGCGTGCGCGCCCGGGTCATCGACATCGACTACGCCTCCCACTCCCCGGCCGTGCAGCCCGTCGCCGACCGGATGCGCGCCGACCTGGCCGGCGTCGTCCCCCGCGACGCCGACGTGCGGATCGTCTCCACCGTCACCGGCACCTGGATCGACGGCGCCGCCCTCGACGCCGACTACTGGGCGGAGAACCTGCGCCGGCCGGTGCTGTTCGACACCGCCGTGCGCACCGCGATCGACGCCGGGCACACCGACTTCGTCGAGGTCTCCCCGCACCCGGTGCTGAGCATGTCGCTGACCGCGATCCTCGACGACACCGGCACCGCCGGCCGGGCCCTGGCCACCCTGCGCCGCGGCGAGGACGCCGCCGCGCGGCTGCTCACCAGCCTCGCCGCCGCCCACGCCCACGGCCTGGCCGTCGACCTGCGCCGCGTTCTCGCCCCCGCCGACGTCCTCACCGACCTGCCCACGTACGCCTTCCAGCGGCAGCGCTACTGGCCCGAGCGGCTGGCCGCCGGCACCGCCGCCGGGCCGGTCAGCCCCGACGTCGTTGACGTCGAGTTCTGGTCGGCCGTGGAACGCTCCGACGTGGCCGCCCTCGCCGCCCAGCTCGACGGCCCGCCCGCCGACCTGGAGGCGCTCGCCCCGGCGCTGCCCGTGCTGTCGTCGTGGCGCAGGGCCCGGTTGCAGCGGGCCGTGCTCGACGGCTGGTCGTACCGGATCGGCTGGAAGCCGGCCGGGCCGCCCGCCGGCCCGACCGTGGCCGGCGACCTGCTCGTGGTCCTGCCGGCCGGCGACGCCACCGTGGCCGCCTGGGTGGACGCCCTCGAAGCCGCCGCCGTCGGCCCGGCCGACGGGCCCGCCGCCGCGACGGGGCCGACCGCTACCGGCGGCCGGCGGGTGCGGCGCGTCGCCGTCGACCCCGCAGGGGCCACCCGCGAGGAGCTGGCCGCCGCGCTCGCCGGGCACCGGGACGCGCCCCTGGCCGGCGTGGTGTCGCTGCTCGGCCTCGCCGACGACCAGTACCCGGGCCACCCCGGCGTCCCCACCGGCCTGGTCGCCAGCACCCGCCTCGTGCAGGCGCTGCGGGACGCCGACGTGCCCGCCCCGCTGTGGTGCCTCACCGTCGGCGGCGTCGGCACCGACCCGGCCGAGCCGGTGGCCAGCGCCGCCCAGCACGCCCTGTGGGGCCTCGCCCGGGTCGTCGGCCTGGAACACCCCGGCCAGTGGGGCGGCCTCGTCGACCTGCCCGCCGCTCCCGACGCCGCCTGCTGGGCCGAGGTCGCCCGCATCCTGGTCGGCGGCGGCGACGAGGACCAGTTCGCCGTCCGCCCCTACGGCACGTTCGTGCGCCGCCTCGCCCGCGCCACCGCCCGCACCGCCGGGCGGGTCACGTCGTGGCAGCCGCGCGGCACCATCCTCGTCACCGGCGGCACCGGAGCGATCGGCGCGCAGGCCGCCCGCTGGCTCGCCGCCAACGGCGCCGAACACCTGGTGCTCACCAGCCGCCGGGGCCGCGCCGCCGCCGGCGCGGCCGAGCTGGCCGACGAGCTGACCGAAACCGGCGTACGGGTCACCGTCGCCGCCTGCGACATGGCCGACCGCGACCAGGTCGCCGCCCTCGTCGCCGGCCTCGACGACGTCGCCCCGCTCACCGCCGTGCTGCACGCCGCCGGCATCACCCAGCTCACCGCGCTCGTCGACACCGACCTCGACGTGCTCGACCACGTCATGGCCGGGAAGGTCGCCGGGGCGGTGCACCTCGACGAGCTGCTCGGCGACCGGCAGCTCGACGCGTTCGTCACGTTCGCCTCCATCTCCGGCGTGTGGGGCAGTGGCGGCCAGGGCGCGTACGCGGCGGCGAACGCGTACCTCGACGCGCTCGCCGAGCAGCGCCGTGCCCGGGGGCTCGCCGCCACCTCCGTCTCCTGGGGCGCCTGGGCCGACGGCGGCATGGCCACCACAGAGGAGGCGCAGCGGCTGCTCAGCCGGCGCGGCCTCAACCCGATGCAGCCGGCCGCCGCGCTGCTCGCCCTGCGCCGCGCCGTCGAGCACGGCGAGACCTGCCTCGTCGTCGCCGACGTCGCCTGGGAGCACTTCGCCCCCGCGTACGCCTCCGCCCGGCCCCGCCCGCTGCTCGACGACATCGCCGAGGCCCGCGACGCCCTCGCCGCCCGCCCCGCCGACGGCATCACCGACCACGCCGCCGCCCTGCGCCGCGACCTGGCCGCCGTGACCCGCGCCGAACGGGACCGGCAGCTCACCGACCTGGTGCGCGGCCACGCCGCCGCCGTCCTCGGCCACCCCGGCACCGACGCGGTCAAGCCGAAGCGGGCGTTCAAGGAGCTGGGCTTCGACTCGCTGACCGCCGTGGAGCTGCGCAACCAGCTCACCGCCGCGACCGGGCTGGCCCTGCCCACCACCCTCATCTTCGACTACCCCAACCCGGCCGCCCTCGCCGGGCATCTGGCCGCCCTGCTGCGGCTCGACGACACCGCGCCCGCCGCCGGGAACCCGGGGGTCGGCACCGGCCCGGCCGCCGCCGACGAACCCATCGCCATCGTCGGCATGAGCTGCCGCTACCCGGGCGGCGTCAGCGACCCCGACGGGCTGTGGGACCTCGTCGCCGCCGGCCGCGACGGCGTCACCGAGTTCGCCCCCGACCGGCACTGGGACCTCGACCGGCTCCTCGCCGCCGACCCCGACGCGCCCGGACGCTCGTACACCCGGCACGGCGGGTTCGTCGACCGGGCCGCCGACTTCGACCCCGTCTTCTTCGGCATCTCCCCCCGCGAGGCCCTCGCGATGGACCCGCAGCAGCGGCTGCTGCTGGAGGCCACCTGGGAGGCGTTCGAGCAGGCCGGCGTCGCCCCCGACAGCCTGCACGGCACCCCGACCGGCGTGTTCGTCGGCGCGTCCCCGTCCGGCTACGGCAACGGCGACGAGACCCCCGACCTGGACGGCTACCGGCTCACCGGCGGCGCGCACAGCGTCATCTCCGGCCGCGTCTCCTACACGTTCGGCCTGGAGGGGCCGGCCGTCACCGTCGACACCGCCTGCTCGTCGTCGCTGGTCGCCCTGCACCTGGCCGTGCAGTCGCTGCGGCAGGGCGAGTGCGACCTCGCCGTGGCCGGCGGCGTGACCGTCATGGTCACCCCCGGCGCGTTCGTCGAGTTCACCCGGCAGGGCGGCCTCGCCGCCGACGGGCGGTGCCGCTCGTTCGCCGCCGCCGCCGACGGCACCGGCTGGGGCGAGGGCGTCGGCGTGCTCCTCGTCGAACGACTCAGCGACGCCCAACGTCGCGGCCACCGGATCCTCGCCGTCGTACGCGGCTCCGCCGTCAACCAGGACGGCGCGTCCAACGGGCTGACCGCCCCCAACGGGCCGGCGCAGCAGCGCGTCATCCGGCAGGCCCTCGCCAACGCGCGGCTGACCACCGCCGACGTGGACGCCGTCGAGGCCCACGGCACCGCCACCACCCTCGGCGACCCGATCGAGGCGCAGGCGCTGCTGGCGACGTACGGGCAGGACCGGCCCGCCGACCGTCCCCTGTGGCTGGGCTCGATCAAGTCGAACATCGGGCACACCCAGGCCGCCGCCGGCGTCGCCGGGGTGATCAAGATGGTGCAGGCCCTGAGCCACGGCACCCTGCCGCCGACCCTGCACGTCGACGAGCCCACCCCGCACGTCGACTGGTCGGCCGGCGCGGTGGAGCTGCTCACCGAGGCCCGGCCGTGGCCGCAGGTGGACCGGCCGCGCCGGGCCGCCGTGTCGTCGTTCGGGGTCAGCGGCACCAACGCGCACATCATCATCGAGCAGCCGCCCGCACCGCCGGCCGACGGCGAGGCCAGGGAGCAACCGCACGGCGCGACCGTGAAGCAGGCGCACGGCGCGACCGCCGAGCGGCCTGCCCCGGCGCTGGTGCCGGTGCTGCTCTCCGCCCGGGGCGAGGGCGGCCTGGTCCGCCAGGCCACCCGCTGGGCCCGCCGCTGGGCCGACCGGTTCACCGGCGGCGACCTGCCCCGGCTGGTCGACGTCGGCTGGACGTCGCTGGCCGCCCGCACCGCCCTGGAGCACCGCGCGGTGCTGCTCGCCGCCGACCACGCCGAGCTGACCGCCGCCCTGACCGCCCTCGCCGCCGGCGAACCCACCGACGCCGCCGTCACCGGCCGCGCCACCGAGCGGGGCCCCGTCGCCCTGCTCTTCTCCGGCCAGGGCGCGCAGCGCGCCGGCATGGGCCGGGAGCTGTACGCCGCGTTCCCGGCGTTCGCGGCGGCGCTGGACGAGGTGTGCGGGCAGCTCGATCCGCTGCTGCCGCAGCCGTTGCAGCCGGTGCTGTTCGCGGACGAGGGTTCCGCCGAGGCGGCGCTGCTGGACCAGACGGCGTTCACCCAGGCCGGCCTGTTCGCCGTCGAGGTGGCGCTGTTCCGCCTCGTCGAGTCGTTCGGGGTGGTGCCGGACTTCGTCGGCGGCCACTCGGTGGGGGAGATCGCGGCGGCGCACGTGGCCGGCGTGCTGTCCCTCGCCGACGCGTGCGCGCTGGTCGCCGCCCGGGGTCGGCTCATGCAGGCGCTGCCGGCCGGCGGCGGGATGCTCGCCGTCAACGCCGCCGAGGCCGAGGTGGCCGAGTCCGTCGCCGGCCGCGCCGACGTCGGCATCGCCGCCGTGAACGGGCCGTCGGCCGTGGTCGTCTCCGGGGCGGTCGAGGCCCTGGCCGAGGTCGAGCGGGCGTGGCGGGGGCGGGGCGTCCGGACCCGTCGGCTGACCGTCAGCCACGCGTTCCACAGCCCGTTGATGGAGCCGATGCTGGCCGAGTTCCGGGCCGTGTTGGAGTCGCTGTCGTTCGCCGCGCCGCTGGTGCCGGTGGTGTCGAACGTGACCGGGGCGCTCGCCGTCGGCGACGAGATCCGCACCGCCGACTACTGGGTGCGACACGTCCGCGAGGCCGTCCGCTTCGCCGACGGGGTCGCCGCGCTACGCGCCGCCGGGGCGGACACGTTCGTCGAGATCGGCCCCGGCGCGGTGCTCACCGCCCTGGTCCGCGAGACCCTGACCGGCGACGGCGACGGCGACGACCTCCTCGCCGTGCCGGCCCAGCGCCGCGACCGCGCCGAGCCCCGCGCCCTGCTCACCGCCCTCGCCGAGCTGTACGCCGCCGGGGCCACCGTCGACTGGACCCCGCTGCTCGCCGACGCCGCCCCGACCCGGGTCGACCTGCCCACGTACGCGTTCGCGCGGGAACGGTTCTGGCTGCGGCCCGCCGGCCGCGCCTCCGACGTCTCCGGCGCGGGCCTCGGCGCCGCCGGGCACCCCCTGCTCGCCGCCGCCGTCCGGCTCGCCGGCGAGGACGCGGCCGTGCTCACCGGCCGGCTCTCCGTCGCCGCCCAGCCGTGGCTGGCCGACCACGTGGTCGCCGGCGCGGTCGTCGTCCCCGGCACCGCGCTCGTCGAGCTGGCGTTGCGGGCCGGCGACGAGTTCGGCCCCTGCCGGGTGGGGGAGCTGACCATCGCCGCCCCGCTCGTGCTCCCCGCCCAGGGCGCGGTGCGCGTCCAGGTCCGCGTCGGCCCGCGCGACGGCACCGGCTGGCGGGCCGTCGCCGTGCACTCCCAGCCCGACCACGACCCCGACGGCGACTGGGTGCGGCACGCCGAGGGCCTGCTCACCGCCGTCGACCCCACCGCCGACGCCGGCCTCGGCGCGTGGCCCCCCGCCGACGCCGTCGAGGCCGACCTCGCCGGCTGGTACGACGCCCTCGCCGGCCACGGCATGACGTACGGGCCGGTGTTCCAGGGTTTGCGCCGCGCCTGGACGGCCGGCGACGACACCGTCTACGCCGAGGTGACCCTGCCCGCCGCCGCCGCCGCCACCGCCACCGCCGACGGCGGCGCCGGCTTCGGCGTGCACCCCGCGCTGCTCGACGCCGCCCTGCACCCCACCGCCCTGCTGCCCGGCGACGGCACCACCGGCCCCAAGGCCCCGTTCGCGTTCGCGGGCGTCCAGGTGCACGCCGTCGGCGCGGACACCCTCCGCGTCCGGCTCACCCGCGCCGGAACCGCCGTGCGGCTGCTCGCCGTCGACGACACCGACCGGCCCGTGGTCACCGTCGACTCCCTCGTCCTGCGCGAGATGACCGGCGTCGACCCGTCGGCGGCCACCCTCGCCGCCCGGTCGCTGTTCCGCGTCGACTGGCGGGCCGAGCCGCTCACCCCCGCCGACGCCCCCCGCGCCGCCCTCCTCGGCCCCGCCGCGCCCGCGCTGCCCGGCGTCCCCGCCCACCCGGGCGTCGCCGAGCTGGCCGCCGCCGCCGACGTACCCGCGCTGGTCCTGCTGCCCGTGCCCGCGACGCCCGTCGGCCTGCCCGCCGACGAGCTGCCCGCCGCCGTGCGGGCCGGCACCGCCGCCGTGCTCGCCGCCGTCCAGGCGTGGCTCGCCGCCGACACCCTCGCCGACACCCGCCTCGCGGTGGTCACCCGGGGCGCGGTGCGGGCCACCGACGCCGACCCCGCCGACGAGCTGACCGGCGCGGCCGTGTGGGGCCTGCTGCGCTCCGCCCAGTCCGAGCACCCCGGCCGCATCGTCCTGGCCGACCTCGACCGGGCCCTCGACGCGCCCGCCGTCGCGCTGCTCGCCGCCGCCGCCGACGATGTGGGGCGGGCGCAGCTCGCCGTCCGCGCCGACACGACCTACATCCCCCGTCTGGTACGCGCCGACATCCCACCCGCGCCCGCCCGGCGTTCCCCCGGCGGCACCGTCCTGGTCACCGGTGGCACCGGTGCCCTCGGCGCGCTGCTCGCCCGGCACCTCGTCACCGGCTGGGGCGTGGACTCCCTCGCCCTGGTCAGCCGGCGCGGCCCCGCCGCCGACGGGGCGGCCGACCTCGCCGCCGAGCTGACCGCCCTCGGCGCGCGGGTCGACGTGCTCGCCTGCGACGTCACCGACCCCGACGTCGTGCGCGCCCTCGTCGGGCGGCTCACCGACGGCGGTCGGCTGGCCGGGGTGGTGCACACCGCCGGGGTGCTCGACGACGCGGTGGTCACCGGCATCGACGCCGATCGGCTGGCCCGGGTGCTCGCCCCGAAGGTCGACGCCGCGTGGCACCTGCACGAGGCCACCGCCGGCCTCGACCTCGACCTGTTCGTGGTGTTCTCCTCCATCGCCGGGGTCCTCGGTTCCCCGGGTCAGGGCGCGTACGCCGCCGCCAACCACTTCCTCGACGCCCTCGCCGCCCACCGCCGCAGCCGTGGCCTGCCCGCGCACTCCCTGGCCTGGGGCATGTGGGACACCGATGGCATGGCCGCCACCCTCGGCGCCGCCGACCGGTCCCGGGTCACCCGCTCCGGCCTCGGCCTGATCACCGGGCCCGTCGGCGTCGCCCTGTTCGACGCGGCCGTCGCCACCGACGCCGCCGCGCTCGTCCCCGCCGTCGTCGACGTGCCCGCGCTGCGGGCGGCGGCCACCGCCACCGGCGTACCGCCGATGCTGCGCGCCCTCGTCGGCACCGCGACCGCCCGGCGGCAGGCTGGCGGCGGCGCGGCCGGCGGCTGGGCGCAGCGCCTCGTCGCACTCGCCCCCGACGAGGCGCGCGTCCAGGTCGACGTGCTGGTGCGGGGCCTGGTGGCGCAGGTGTTGGGGCATGGTGGTGTGGAGGCGGTGCCGGCGGATCGGGCGTTCCGGGAGTTGGGTTTCGACTCGTTGACGGCGGTGGACCTGCGCAACCGGGTGAACGCGGCGACGGGGCTGCGGCTGGCGTCCACGCTGGTGTTCGACTACCCGACGCCGGCCGCCCTCGCCGCGCACGTGCACGAGCAGCTCACCGGTGCCACCGTCGACCGGCCCGACCCGGTCGCCGCCGCCACCGGCGGCGACGAGCCGATCGCGATCGTCGGCATGGCCTGCCGTTACCCGGGCGGGGTGGCCAGCCCCGACGACCTGTGGGCGCTGCTGGCGGCCGGCGGGGACGGGATCTCCGAGTTTCCCGTCGACCGGGGTTGGGACCTGGAGTCCCTGTTCCACCCCGACCCCGACCACCCCGGCACCTCGTACGCCCGGCACGGCGGCTTCCTCCCCGGGGCCGCCGAGTTCGACCCCGCCTTCTTCGGCATCTCGCCCCGCGAGGCGGTCGCCATGGATCCGCAGCAGCGGTTGCTGCTGGAGGCGTCGTGGGAGACGTTCGAGTCCGCCGGCCTCGACCCGGCCCGGGTGCGGGGCAGCCGCACCGGCGTGTTCGCCGGCCTGATGTACCACGACTACGCCTCCCAGGTGCAGGAGCTGCCGGAGGGTCTCGAGGGCTATATCGGCACCGGCAACTCCGGCAGCGTCGTCTCCGGCCGGGTCGCCTACACGTTCGGCCTGGAGGGGCCGGCGGTGACCGTGGACACGGCGTGCTCGTCGTCGCTGGTGGCGTTGCACTTGGCGGCGCAGGCGTTGCGGTCGGGTGAGTGTGATCTGGCGCTGGCCGGTGGTGTGACGGTGATGGCGACGCCGGGGACGTTCGTGGAGTTCTCCCGGCAGCGTGGGCTGTCGGCCGACGGGCGGTGCAGGTCGTTCGCGGCGTCGGCGGACGGGACGGGTTGGTCGGAGGGCGTCGGGATGTTGCTGGTGCAGCGGCTCTCCGACGCGCGGCGGGAGGGTCGGCGGATCCTTGCCGTGGTGCGGGGCACGGCGGTGAATCAGGATGGTGCGTCGAACGGGTTGACGGCGCCGAATGGTCCGTCGCAGCAGCGGGTGATCCGGCAGGCCCTGGCGAATGCGCGGCTGACCACGGCGGACGTGGACGCCGTGGAGGCGCACGGCACGGGCACGACCCTGGGTGATCCGATCGAGGCGCAGGCGTTGCTGGCGACGTATGGGCAGGACCGGCCCGCCGACCGTCCGCTGCTGCTCGGGTCGATCAAGTCGAACATCGGCCACACCCAGGCCGCCGCCGGGGTCGCCGGCATCATCAAGATGATCATGGCGATGCGGCACGGCGTGGCACCGGCGACGCTGCACGTCGACGAGCCGTCCCCGCACATCGACTGGACGGCCGGCGCGGTCGAACTGGTCACCGAGGCCCGGCCCTGGCCCGAGACGGGCCGCCCCCGCCGCGCCGCCATCTCCTCGTTCGGGGTCAGCGGCACCAACGCCCACGTCGTCATCGAGCAACCGCCCGCCGAGAACCGGCCCGCCCGCCCCGGCGGCGCGTCCGACCGCCGAGGCGGCGCGCCCACCAGCCCCGGTGGCGCGCCCGACCCGACGGCACCTGCGGCCGTGCTGCTGTCGGCCCGCTCCGAGGCGGCCCTCGCCGCCCAGGCCGACCGCTGGGCCCGCTGGCTCGCCGCCGGCCCGACCCCCCGCCCCGCCGACGTGGGCTGGTCGTCCGTCGTCACCCGGGCCGCCCTGGAACACCGCGCCGTGCTCGCCGCGGCGGACCGCGACGAGCTGCTCGCCGGGCTGCGCGCCCTCGCCGCCGGTGAGCCGACCGGCACCGTCGTCACCGCCACCGGAGCCCCCAAGGGTCAGCTCGCCGTCCTCTTCTCGGGTCAGGGCGCGCAGCGCGCCGGGATGGGTCGGGAGCTGTCGGAGGCGTTCCCGGTGTTCGCCGCCGCGTTGGACGAGGTGTGCGGTCACCTGGACCCGTTGCTGCCCCGGCCTCTGCGGGAGGTGCTGTTCGCTCCGGAGGGTTCCGGCGAGGCGGCGCTGCTGGATCAGACCGAGTTCACGCAGGCGGGCCTGTTCGCGGTCGAGGTGGCGTTGTTCCGCCTCGTCGAGTCGTTCGGGGTGGTGCCGGACTTCGTCGGCGGGCACTCGGTGGGGGAGATCACCGCCGCGCACGTGGCCGGCGTGCTGTCCCTGGCGGACGCGTGCGCCCTCGTCGCGGCGCGGGGTCGGTTGATGCAGGCGTTGCCGGCCGGCGGCGGGATGCTCGCGGTGGCCGCGCCCGAGGCAGACGTGCTCTCCTCCCTCGACGCGCTGGCCTCGCTGGACGGGCTGACCGGCCGGATCGGGATCGCGGCCGTCAACGGCCCGTCGGCCGTGGTGGTCTCCGGTGCCGTCGAGACCTTCGACGAGGTCGAGCGGGCGTGGCGGGACCGGGGCGTCCGCACCCGCCGGCTCGCCGTCAGCCATGCGTTCCACAGCCCGTTGATGGAGCCGATGCTGGCCGAGTTCCGGGCCGTCCTCGACGGGCTGGCGTTCCGGACGCCGTTGGTGCCGGTCGTGTCGAACCTGACCGGGGCGTTGGCCGACGGTGACGACATCCGCACCCCGGACTACTGGGTGCGGCACGTGCGGGAGGCCGTGCGGTTCGGCGACGGGGTCGCCGCGCTGCGCGCCGCCGGGGTGGGCACGTTCCTGGAGGTCGGCCCGCAGAGCGTCCTCACGGCCATGGCCGCCGACAACCTGCCCGGCGACGAGGACGTGCTGACCGTCGCCACGCAGCGCCGTGACCGGCCCGCCGCGCGGGCGCTGCTCGCCGCCCTGGCCGAACTGCACGTCCACGGCGTGCCGGTCACCTGGACCCAGTGGTACGCCGGCACCGACCCGCAGCGCATCGACCTGCCCACGTACGCGTTCCAGCACCAGCGGTACTGGCTCGGCATCGGCCGGGCCCGCGCGGGCGACGTCACCGGCGCCGGCCTCGGCGCGGCCGGGCACCCGCTGCTCGGCGCGGCCGTCACCGTCGCCGGTGAGGACATGGTGGTGCTCACCGGCCGCCTCTCCGTCGCCACCCACCCGTGGCTCGCCGAGCACACCGTCTCCGGCGCGGTCGTCGTCCCCGGCACCGCCCTCGTGGAGTTGGCCGTCCGGGCCGGCGACGAGGCCGGCGTCTCCCGCCTCCGGGAACTCACCATCGCCGCGCCGCTCGTCCTGCCCGCCACCGGCGGCGTACGGGTCCAGGTGCGCGTCGGCGCGCCCGACCCGACCGGAGCCCGGCCCGTCGCGGTACACGCCCAGCCCGACGGTGAATCCGAGTGGGTTCGGCATGCCGAGGGTGTGGTGGAGGGGGTGTCGTCGGGGGAGCCGGTGGTGGGGGTGTGGCCGCCGGTGGGTGTGTCGGAGGTGGATGTTTCGGGGTGGTATGAGGGTTTGGCGGGGCTTGGTCTGGTGTATGGGCCGGCGTTCCGTGGGTTGCGTCGGGTGTGGGCTGGTGGCGGTGAGGTGTTCGCCGAGGTGGCTCTGCCTGACGGGGTGGAGGGTGCGGCGGAGTTCGGGGTGCATCCGGCGTTGTTGGACGCGGCGTTGCATCCGATCGGGTTGTTGCTGGCCGACGAGGGGCCGGCAGGGGCGCGGGTGCCGTTCGTGTTCTCGGGTGTGCAGGTGCATGCGTCGGGTGCGCGGGTGTTGCGGGTGCGGTTGAGTCGGGTGGGTTCGGATGTGCGGTTGGTGGCGGCGGACGAGTCGGGTGCGCCGGTGGTGTCGGTGGACTCGATCGTGTTGCGGGAGTTGACCGGGGTGGGCGTCGCGGGTGCGGCGTCCCGGTCGCTGTTCGAGGTGACCTGGCAGGCCGCCGACATCGCCCCGGCCGGTGAGCTGTCCGGCTGGGCGCTGCTCACCGACGAGGACCTGCCGGCCACGCTGCCCGGCCTGCCGGCGTACGCCGACGTGGCGACGCTGGCCGAGGCCGTCACCGCCGGCCGCGCCACCGCGCCCCGGCGCCTGCTGCTGCCCGCCGCCGTCCCCGACGCCGCCGTCCCCGACGCCGCCGTCCCCGACGCGGTGCGGGCGGTCACCTCCGGCGTCCTCGCGGCCACCCAGGCGTGGCTGGCCGCCGACGCGCTCGCCGACACGCGTCTCGTCGTCGTCACCCGGGGCGCAGTGGCCGCCGGGCCGGACGATCCGGTCGTGGACCTTGCGGGCTCGGCCGTGTGGGGCCTGCTCCGCTCGGCGCAGACCGAACACCCGGGCCGGATCGTCCTCGCCGACGTCGACGGCGACGTCGACGCGCACGCCCTGGGCCTGCTCACCCAGGCGGCCGACGACGCCGTCGTGGGTGGTCAGGTGGCGGTGCGTGCGGGTGCGGTGTGGGTGCCGCGCCTGGTGCGTGCGTCGGCGTCGGACACTCCGGTGACCGTCGGCGACGGCGCGGTGCTCGTGACCGGTGGTACGGGTGCGTTGGGTGCTCTGGTCGCGGAGCATCTGGTGTCGGTGCACGGGGTGCGGTCGTTGGTGCTCGTGTCGCGCCGGGGCGGGGCTGCCGCCGGCGCGGACGCCGTGGTCGAGCGGCTGTCGGGGCTGGGCGCGTCGGTGGCGGTGTCGGCCTGTGACGTGACGGACGCCGACGCCGTGCGTGCCCTGATCGGGCGGCTCACCGCCGACGGCGGTCGCCTCGCCGGGGTGGTGCACACCGCCGGGGTGCTCGACGACGCGGTGGTCACCGGCATCGACGCCGGTCGGCTGGCCCGGGTCCTCGCCCCGAAGGTGGACGCGGCGTGGCATCTGCACGAGGCGACGGCTGGGCTGGACCTGGATCTGTTCGTGGTGTTCTCGTCGATCGCGGGGGTGCTGGGCTCTCCGGGGCAGGGTGCGTACGCGGCGGGGAACGCGTTCCTGGACGGGCTGGCGGCGTATCGGCGGCGGGCCGGTCTGCCGGCGGTGTCGCTGGCGTGGGGGATGTGGGACACCGACGGGATGGCCGCGACGGTCAGCGACGCCGACCGCGCCCGGTCCGCTCGCGCGGGCATCTCGGCGATGAGCGCCGCCACCGGTCTCGAACTGTTCGACGCCGCCCTCGAGGCGGGACAGCCCGCGCTGGTGCCGGCCGTGCTCGACGTAGCGGCCATGCGGGCCGCCCTCGGCGGGGGCGGCCCGGTCCCGGCGATGCTGCGTGCCCTCGTCGGGGCGACCACCGCCCGCCGGCAGGCCGGGCAGGGCGGCGGGGCCTGGGCCGACCAGCTCGCGGGCCTGGCCTCCGACGATGCCCGCGCCCAGATCGACGTGCTGGTGCGGGGCCTGGTGGCGCAGGTGTTGGGGCATGGTGGTGCGGAGGCGGTGCCGGCGGATCGGGCGTTCCGGGAGTTGGGTTTCGACTCGTTGACGGCGGTGGACCTGCGCAACCGGGTCAACGCGGCGACAGGGCTGCGGCTCGGTTCGACGCTGGTGTTCGACTACCCGACCCCCGCCGTGCTCGCCGGGCACCTCTACGAGCAGGTGTCCGGTCAGCTCACCGCCCGCCGGTCGGTGGCCCGCGCCGTCACCGGCACCGACGAGCCGATCGCGATCGTCGGCATGGCCTGCCGCTACCCGGGCGGGGTGGAAAGCCCCGACGACCTGTGGGCCCTCCTCGCGGCCGGTGGGGACGGCATCTCCGAGTTCCCGGCCGACCGGGGCTGGGACCTCGACACCCTGTTCGACCCGGACCCCGACCGCAGCGGCACCTCGTACACCCGGCACGGCGGCTTCCTGCGCGACGCCGCGGACTTCGACCCGGCGTTCTTCGGCATCTCGCCCCGCGAGGCGGTCGCCATGGACCCGCAGCAGCGGTTGCTGCTGGAGGCGTCGTGGGAGACGTTCGAGTCCGCCGGGGTCGACCCGCACCGGCTGCGCGGCAGCCGCACGGGCGTGTTCGCGGGCGTCATGTACCACGACTACGCCTCCCGGCTGGCCGACCTGCCGCCGGACACCGAGGGCTACGTGGGCACCGGCACGTCGGGCAGTGTGCTGTCGGGGCGGGTGGCTTACACGTTCGGTCTGGAGGGGCCGGCGGTGACGGTGGACACGGCGTGCTCGTCGTCGCTGGTGGCGTTGCATCTGGCGGCGCAGGCGTTGCGGTCGGGTGAGTGTGATCTGGCGCTGGCCGGTGGTGTGACGGTGATGGCGACGCCGGGGACGTTCGTGGAGTTCTCCCGGCAGCGTGGGCTGTCGGCCGACGGGCGGTGCAGGTCGTTCGCCGCGTCGGCGGACGGGACGGGCTGGTCCGAGGGCATCGGCGTGCTGCTGGTGCAGCGGCTCTCCGACGCGCGGCGGGAGGGTCGGCGGATCCTTGCCGTGGTGCGGGGCACGGCGGTGAATCAGGATGGTGCGTCGAACGGGTTGACTGCGCCGAATGGTCCGTCGCAGCAGCGGGTGATCCGGCAGGCCCTGGCGAATGCCCGGTTGTCCACGGCGGATGTGGACGCGGTGGAGGCGCACGGCACGGGCACGACGTTGGGTGATCCGATCGAGGCGCAGGCGTTGCTGGCGACGTATGGGCAGGACCGGCCCGCCGACCGTCCGCTGCTGCTCGGGTCGGTCAAGTCGAACATCGGTCACACGCAGGCGGCTGCGGGTGTGGCTGGTGTGATCAAGATGGTCATGGCGATGCGGCACGGTGTGGTGCCGTCGACGCTGCATGTGGACGAGCTGTCGCCGCACGTCGACTGGGCCGCCGGGGCGGTTGCCCTGGCGACCGAGGCGATGCCGTGGCCGGTGGTGGGTCGGGCGCGTCGGGCGGCGGTGTCGTCGTTCGGGATTTCCGGGACGAACGCGCATGTGATCATCGAGCAGCCTCCGGCGGAGGTCGTCGAGGGTGTGGTGGTGGAGCGGACGCCGCCGGTGGTGCCGGTGCTGCTGTCCGCCCGGACGGATGCCGCCCTCGCGGGGCAGGCGGGTCGGTGGGCCCGCTGGCTGGCCGGCGATGAGGCCCTTGCCGCCGTCGACGTGGCGTGGTCGTCGGTGGCGACGCGTCCGGCGTTGGAGCAGCGGGCGGTGGTGTCGGCTGCTGGTCGGGAGGAGCTGCTGGCCGGGCTGCGGGCTCTGGCGGCGGGTGAGCCGTCCGGGGCGGTGGTCGTCGGGGCTCCGGAACAACGCGGTCACCTGGCCCTGCTGTTTCCCGGTCAGGGTGCGCAGCGTGCGGGCATGGGTCGGGGACTGTCGGTGGTGTTCCCGGTGTTCGCGACCGCGTTGGACGAGGTGTGCGGTCACTTGGATCCGTTGCTGCCGCAGCCGCTCAAGCCGGTGTTGTTCGCGGCGGCGGGTTCCGCCGAGGCGGCGTTGCTGGATCAGACCGTGTTCACGCAGGCCGGGCTGTTCGCGGTCGAGGTGGCGTTGTTCCGCCTCGTCGAGTCGTTCGGGATCGTGCCGGACTTCGTCGGTGGGCACTCGGTCGGCGAGATCACCGCTGCACACGTGGCCGGGGTGCTGTCCCTGGCCGACGCGTGCGCGCTGGTGGCCGCGCGGGGCCGGTTGATGCAGGCGTTGCCGGCCGGCGGCGGGATGCTCGCGGTCGCCGCACCCGAGGCAGACGTGCTGGCCTCGTTGGACGGGATGACCGACCGGGTGGGCATCGCCGCCGTGAACGGCCCGTCGGCCGTGGTCGTCTCCGGTGCGGTCGAGGCCCTGGCCGAGGTCGAGCAGGCGTGGCGGGAGCAGGGTGTCCGGACGCGCCGGTTGGCGGTCAGCCACGCGTTCCACAGTCCGCTGATGGAGCCGATGCTCGCCGAGTTCCGCGTGGCCCTGGAGACGCTCACGTTCGGCGCGCCGTTGTTGCCGGTGGTGTCGAACCTGACCGGCGCGCCCGCCGACGGTGACGAGATCCGCACCCCGGACTACTGGGTGCGGCACGTCCGCGAGGCCGTCCGGTTCGCCGACGGGGTCACCGCGTTGCGGGCGGCCGGCGTCGACACCTTCCTGGAGGTCGGGCCGCAGAGCGTGCTGACCGCCATGGCCGCCGACGTCCTGCCCGGCGACGAGAGAGTGCTGACCGTTGCGGCCCAGCGCCGCGACCGGCCCGAGGCCACCGGGCTGCTGGCCGCCCTGGCGGAGTTGCACGTGGCCGGGGTGCCGGTGCCGTGGCGGCAGTGGTTCGCCGGGACGCACCCGCAGCGACTCGACCTGCCCACGTACGCGTTCCAGCACCAACGGTACTGGCCCAACGCCGGCCGGCCCCGCATCGGCGACGTGTCGGGGGCCGGGCTGGGCGAGGCTGGACACCCGCTGCTCGGCGCGTCCGTCGACCTGGCCGGCAACGACGAGGTGGTGCTCACCGGCCGGCTGTCCCTCGCCGCGTACCCGTGGCTGGCCGACCACGCGGTCTCCGGCGCGACGCTCGTGCCGGGCACCGCCCTCGTGGAGCTGGCCGTCCGGGCCGGCGACGAGGCGGGGCTGTCCCGGCTGCGGGAGCTGACCATGGCCGCGCCGCTGGTCGTACCGGACGCCGGCAGCGTGCGCATCCAGGTACGTGTCGACGGCCCCGCCGACGCCCCGCAGCGGGCGGTGACCATCTACTCGCGACGCGACGACGACCCCGCCTGGGTTCGGCATGCCGAGGGTGTGTTGGAGCCGGTCGCGGTCGAGGAACCGGTGGTGGGGGTGTGGCCGCCGGTGGGTGTGTCGGAGGTGGATGTTTCGGGGTGGTATGAGGGTTTGGCGGGGCTTGGTCTGGTGTATGGGCCGGTGTTCCGTGGGTTGCGTCGGGTGTGGGCCGGTGACGGTGAGGCGTTCGCCGAGGTGGCTCTGCCCGATGAGGCGGGGGGAGTGGGCGGGTTCGGGCTGCATCCGGCGCTGTTGGATGCCGCTCTGCACCCCATCGGGCTGCTGCTCGCCGAGAAGTCGTCGGGTGCGCGGGTGCCGTTCGTGTTCTCGGGTGTGCAGGTGCATGCGTCGGGTGCGCGGGTGTTGCGGGTGCGGTTGACGCGCTCGGGTTCGGGTGTGCGTCTTGTGGCGGTGGACGAGTCGGGTTCGCCGGTGGTGTCGGTGGACTCGATCGTGTTGCGGGAGTTGACCGGGGTGGGCGTCGCGGGTGCGGCGTCCCGGTCGCTGTTCGAGGTCGTCTGGCAGGCCGCCGACGTCGTTGCGGCCGGCGACATGTCCGGCTGGGCGCTGCTCGCCGACCCGGACACCACCGCGCCCGGGTTCCCCCGCGCGCTCGCGGGCGGGGCCCAGTTGGCGGCGTACCCCGACGTGGCGGCCCTGCTGGCGGCGGTGGCGGCAGGGGCAGACGCGCCGCGCGCCCTCGTGCTGCCGGTCGCCGCCCCTCACCCCAACCCCGACGCGGTACGGGCGGTGACGGCGGACGTGCTGCGCACGGTGCAGACCTGGCTGGCGGCCGACGCGCTCGCCGGCACGCGGCTCGTCGTGGTGACCCGGGGGGCGGTCGTCGCGCGGGACGGCGACCGGGTGACCGACCTGGCGGGCGCGGCCGTGTGGGGCCTGCTCCGGTCGGCCCAGTCGGAGCACCCCGGCCGCATCGTCCTGGCGGACGTGGAGTCCGACGCGACGGCCGGCGGTGACCGGGAAGCCGAGCTGCCGGCCGTGCTGGCCGGTGCCCTCGACGACGCCGCCGTGGGTGGTCAGGTGGCGGTGCGGTCGGGTGGGGTGCGGGTGCCCCGGCTGGTCCGTGCGTCGGCCCCGGTGGCTCCGGTGGTTGTTGGCGATGGTGCCGTGCTGGTGACGGGCGGTACGGGTGCGTTGGGCGCCCTCGTCGCGGAGCACCTGGTGTCGGTGCACGGGGTGCGGTCACTGGTGTTGGTGTCCCGTCGGGGTGCGGCCGCTGCGGGCGTGGACGAGCTGGTGGGGCGGCTGTCGGGGCTGGGCGCGTCGGTCGAGGTGGCGGCGTGTGACGTGACCGATGCCGAGGCGGTGCGTGCCCTGGTCGGGCGGCTCACCGCCGACGGCGGTCGGCTCGCGGGGGTGGTGCACACGGCGGGTGTCCTCGACGACGGGCTTGTCGAGGGGCTCACCGGGGAGCGGCTGGCGGCCGTGCTCGCGCCGAAGGTCGACGCGGCGTGGCATCTGCACGAGGCGACGGTCGGGCTGGACCTGGACCTGTTCGTGGTGTTCTCGTCGATCGCCGGGGTGCTGGGTTCTCCGGGGCAGGGTGCGTACGCGGCGGGGAACGCGTTCCTGGACGGGCTGGCGGCGTACCGGCGGGAGGCTGGTCTGCCGGCGGTGTCGTTGGCGTGGGGGATGTGGGACACCGACGGCATGGCCGCCTCGATCGGTGACGCCGACCGGGCGCGCTCGGCGCGGGCCGGCCTGACGCCGATGAGCGCCGCCACCGGTCTCGAACTGTTCGACGCCGCCCTCGCGGCGGGACGCCCCGCCCTGGTGCCGGCGACCATCGACGTGCCCGCCCTGCGGGCCGCCGCCTCCGGCGGCGTGGTGCCGCCCATGCTGCGCGCCCTCGTCGGCGCGACCACCAGCCGCCGCCAGGCGGGGCAGGGCGGCGGGGGGTGGGCCGAGCGGCTCGCCGCCCTCACCGAGAACGAAGGCCGGGCGCAACTCGTGCTCCTGGTCCGTGGCCTGGTGGCGCAGGTGCTCGGGCACGGTGGTGCCGAGGCGGTACCGGCGGATCGGGCGTTCCGGGAGTTGGGTTTCGACTCGTTGACGGCGGTGGACCTGCGCAACCGGGTCAACGCGGCCACCGGGCTGCGACTCGGCTCGACGCTGGTCTTCGACTACCCGACCCCCGCCGTGCTCGCCGACCACCTGTGGTCCGAGCTGGCCGGCGTACGCCAGTCGGCGGCCGAACTGGTCGCCAGCGCGACGAAGGGCACCGACGAGCCGATCGCGATCGTCGGCATGGCCTGCCGCTACCCGGGCGGGGTGGAAAGCCCCGACGACCTGTGGGCGCTGCTCGCGGCCGGCGGGGACGGGATCTCCGAGTTCCCCGCCGACCGGGGCTGGGACCTGGCATCCCTCTTCGACCCCGACCCGAACAACAGCGGCACCTCGTACACCCGCAACGGCGGCTTCCTCTACGACGCGGCGGAGTTCGACCCCGGGTTCTTCGGTATCTCGCCCCGCGAGGCCCTGGCGATGGATCCGCAGCAGCGGTTGCTGCTGGAGGCGTCGTGGGAGACGTTCGAGTCCGCCGGGGTCGACCCAGCGCGGCTGCGGGGCAGCCGGACCGGTGTCTTCGCGGGCGTCATGTACCACGACTGGGCGACGCGTCTCATGGACCTGCCGGCCGAGGTTGAGGGCTACGTGGGCACGGGCACGTCGGGCAGTGTGTTGTCGGGGCGGGTGGCGTACACGTTCGGTCTGGAGGGGCCGGCGGTGACGGTGGACACGGCGTGTTCGTCGTCGCTGGTGGCGTTGCACCTGGCGGCGCAGGCGTTGCGGTCGGGTGAGTGTGATCTGGCGCTGGCCGGTGGTGTGACGGTGATGGCGACGCCGGGGACGTTCGTGGAGTTCTCCCGGCAGCGTGGGTTGTCGGCCGACGGGCGGTGCAGGTCGTTCGCGGCGTCGGCGGACGGGACGGGTTGGTCGGAGGGCGTCGGGATGTTGCTGGTGCAGCGGCTCTCCGACGCGCGGCGGGAGGGTCGGCGGATCCTTGCCGTGGTGCGGGGCACGGCGGTGAATCAGGATGGGGCGTCGAACGGGTTGACTGCGCCGAATGGTCCGTCGCAGCAGCGGGTGATCCGGCAGGCCCTGGCGAACGCGCGGTTGTCCACGGCGGATGTGGACGCGGTGGAGGCGCACGGCACGGGCACGACGTTGGGTGATCCGATCGAGGCGCAGGCGTTGCTGGCGACGTACGGGCAGGACCGGCCCGCCGACCATCCGCTGCTGCTCGGGTCGATCAAGTCGAACATCGGGCACACGCAGGCGGCTGCGGGTGTGGCTGGTGTGATCAAGATGGTCATGGCGATGCGGCATGGTGTGGTGCCGCCGACCCTGCACGTGGATGAGCCGTCGCCGCATGTGGACTGGACGACTGGGGCGGTGTCGTTGGCAACGGAGGCGACGGCGTGGCCGGCTGTCGACCGGGCGCGTCGGGCGGCGGTGTCGTCGTTCGGGATTTCCGGGACGAACGCGCATGTGATCATCGAGCAGCCTCCGGCGGAGGTCGTCGAGGGTGTGGTGGTGGAGCGGGTGGTGCCGGTGCTGCTGTCCGCCCGGACGGATGCCGCCCTCGCGGGGCAGGCGGGTCGGTGGGCGCGGTGGTTGGCCGGTGACGAGTCCGTTGGCGTGTGGGATATGGCGTGGTCGTCGGTGACGACCCGACCCGCGCTGGAGCAGCGGGCCGTCGCCCTGGTCGCCGACCGGGATGGCCTGCTCGCCGCGCTCCGGGCGCTCGACGGCGGTGACCCCTCCGGCGCGATCGTCACCGGCACGGCCGCCGAGCGTGGCCAGCTCGCGGTCCTTTTCTCCGGTCAGGGCGCGCAGCGTGTGGGCATGGGTCGGGAGTTGTCGGAGGCGTTCCCGGTGTTCGCGTCCGGGCTGGACGAGGTGTGCGCCGGGCTGGATCCGTTGCTGCCGCAGCCGCTCAAGCCGGTGCTGTTCGCGGAGGCGGGCACGCCCGAGGCGGCGCTGCTCGATCAGACGGTGTTCACCCAGGCGGGCCTGTTCGCGGTCGAGGTGGCGTTGTTCCGTCTCGTCGAGTCGTTCGGGGTGGTGCCGGACTACGTCGGGGGCCACTCGGTCGGGGAGATCGTCGCCGCGCATGTGGCCGGGGTGTTGTCCCTGGCTGACGCGTGTGTGCTGGTGGCCGCCCGGGGTCGGTTGATGCAGGCGTTGCCGGCCGGCGGGGGGATGCTCGCGGTGGCCGCCGCCGAGGAGGCTGTGGCGGAGTCGATCGCCGGTCGGGTCGACGTCGGGATCGCCGCCGTGAACGGCCCGTCGGCCGTGGTGGTCTCCGGCGCGGTCGAGGCCCTGGCCGAGATCGAGCAGACCTGGCGGGACCGGGGCGTCCGCACCCGTCGGCTCACCGTCAGTCACGCGTTCCACAGTCCGCTGATGGAGCCGATGCTCGCCGAGTTCCGGGCGACCCTGGAGAGGCTGTCGTTCGCCGTGCCGTTGCTGCCGGTGGTGTCGAACCTGACCGGGGCGCTGGCCGATGGTGAGGAGATCCGTACGGTCGACTACTGGGTGCGGCACGTGCGGGAGGCCGTCCGCTTCGGCGACGGAGTCGCCGCGCTGCGGGCGGCCGGCGTCGACACGTTCCTGGAGGTCGGGCCGCAGAGCGTGCTGACCGCCATGGCCGCGGATGTCCTGCCCGGTGACGAGGGTGTGCTCGCCGTGGCGGCGCAGCGCCGCGACCGCTCCGAGGCTGCCGGACTGCTGGCCGCCCTGGCGGAGTTGCACGTGGCCGGGGTGCCGGTGTCGTGGCGGCAGTGGTTCGCCGGGGCGAGCCCGCAGCGACTCGACCTGCCGACGTACGCGTTCCAGCACCAGCGGTTCTGGCCCGAGGCCGCGCCGGTGGTGCGGAAGGACACCGATGGCGGGGACGCCGAGTTCTGGGCCGCCGTCGAACGCGGCGACCTGACCGGCCTCGCCGCCCAACTCGGCGACGCCGCCGCCCTGGACGCCCTCAGCTCGGCCCTGCCCGCGCTGTCACACTGGCGGCAGGCGCGCACCCGCGACACCGCGCTCGACGGATGGTCGTACCGCATCGGGTGGGAGCCCGTGCGGCCCGCCCCGGCGGCCGGGCTGACCGGCCGGTGGCTCGTTGTCACCGTCGGCGGCGGTGCCGACGCGGGCGTCGCGAAGACCCTCGCGGAGGCCGGCGCGACCGTCGACACGCTGACCGCCCCGCCGGCCCTCGACCGGGCGGAGCTGGGCGGGCGGCTGCGCCGCACCGGCGTCGAGGGCTGGGCGGGCGTGCTGTGCGTGCTGCCCCGGCAGGACGAGGCCCTCCCGGACGCGCCGGGCGTGCCGGCCGGCGCGGCGGCGCTGCTCGCGCTCACCCGGGCGCTGACCGACACGGGCCTGCCCGGCAGGGTGTGGGCGCTCAGCCGCGCCGCCATGCCGGTCACTGCCGGCGAGCGGGCCGCCGACACCTGGCCGGCGCTCGCCTGGGGCCTCGGCCGCGCCGTCGCCCTGGAACAGCCCGACCGTTGGGGCGGGCTGGTCGACCTGCCCGCCCGCGCCGACCGCAGCACCCGCGCCGCGCTCGTCGCGGTGCTCGCCGACGGCACCCTGGACCAGGTGGCGATCCGCCGCAACGGCGTCTTCGGCCGGCGGCTGGTGCCCGCCGCCGCGCCGGTCGGGTCGGGTTGGCGTCCGTCGGGGACGGTGCTGGTCACCGGTGGCACGGGGGCGTTGGGTCGGCACACGGCCCGGTGGCTGCTGGCCAACGGCGCGGCCGAGGTGGTGCTCGCGTCCCGGCGGGGCCCGGACGCCCCCGGCGTCGCCGAACTGCTCACCGAGCTGAACGGGACCGGGGCGGCCCGGGTCGTCGCCTGCGACGTCGCCGACCGCGAGGCGGTCGCCGCGCTCGTCGCCGACCTGCCGGCGCTCACCGCCGTCGTGCACACTGCCGGCGCGTCCGGCGGGACCGCGCCGGCGCACGAGGTGACCGCCGCCGACCTGTCGGCGACCCTCGCCGGGAAGGTGCTCGGGGCCCTGCACCTGGACGCCACCTGCCGGGGCCGGGACCTCGACGCGTTCGTCGTGTTCTCGTCCGTGGCCGGCGTCTGGGGCGGCGGCGGCCAGGCCGGCTACGCGGCCGGCAACGCCCTGCTCGACGCCCTCGTCGCCGCCCGCCGGGCCGCCGGGCTGCCCGCCACCGCCCTCGCCTACGGGCCGTGGGCGGCCGACGGCATGGCCGCCGGGGAGACCGCCGAGGGCCTGCGCCGCCGAGGCTTTGCCCCCCTCAATCCTGACGCCGCCGTCGCCGCGCTGGGCCGCTGGGTCAACGCCCCCGAGGCCGCGCCGGTGATCGCCGACGTGGACTGGTCCCGGTTCGTCGCCGCGTTCACCGCGGCGCGGCCGAGCCACCTGTTCGACCGGGTCGCCCCGGCCCCCGCCCCCGAGGCGCAGCGGCCGGAGGCCGACGCCGCCACCAGCGGGCTGCGGGCGCGGCTCGCCGTGCTGCCGGCGACCGGCCAGGAGAACCTCCTGGTCGACCTGGTACGCGCCGAGGCGGCGGCGGTGCTCGGGCACGACAGCACCGACCAGGTGCCGGCCGGCCGGGCGTTCCGGGAACTCGGCTTCGACTCCCTCGCCGCCGTGCAACTGCGGGACCGGCTGGGCCGGGCCACCGGGCTGACCCTGCCGTCGACCGTCGTCTTCGACCATCCGTCGGCGGCAGAGCTGGCGCGGTTCCTGCGTACCGGACTGGTGGCCGGCGCGGCCGACGGCGGCCCGGCGGTCGGGGTGGTCGCGGCCCGGCCGCCGGCCGACGAGCCGATCGCCATCGTCTCCATGGCCTGCCGCTTCCCCGGCGGGGTGTCCTCGCCGCAGGAGCTGTGGCGGCTGCTGCTCGACGGCGGGGACGCGATCGGGCCGATGCCCACCGACCGGGGCTGGGACCTCGCCGCCCTGTTCGACTCCGACCCGGACCGGGTGGGCACCAGCTACGCCCGCAGCGGCGGCTTCCTCGACGGCGTGGCCGACTTCGACGCCGCGTTCTTCGGCATCAACCCCCGCGAGGCCCTGGCCATGGACCCGCAGCAGCGGCTGCTGCTGCACACCACCTGGGAGACGTTCGAGCGGGCCGGCATCGACCCGCACCGGGTACGCGGCTCCGCCACCGGCGTCTTCATGGGCACCAACGGGCAGGACTACGCGACCCTGCTGCTGGGCGCCCGCTCCGAGGTGGAGGGCTACCAGGCCACCGGCAACGGCGCGTCGGTGGTGTCCGGCCGGCTGGCGTACTCGTTCGGGCTGCACGGGCCGGCGGTCACCGTCGACACGGCGTGCTCGTCGTCGCTCGTCGCGCTGCACCTGGCCGCGCAGGCGCTGCGCTCCGGCGAGTGCGACCTGGCCCTGGCCGGCGGCGTGACCGTCATGTCGACGCCGGGGGCGTTCCTGGAGTTCTCCCGGCAGCGCGGCCTCGCCGCCGACGGGCGGGTCAAGGCGTTCGGCGCGGACGCCGACGGCACCGGCTGGGGCGAGGGCGTCGGCGTCCTGCTCCTGCAACGCCTCTCCGACGCCCGCCGCGACGGCCGGCGCGTCCTGGCCGTGGTGGCCGGCAGCGCCGTCAACCAGGACGGCGCGTCCAACGGGCTGACCGCCCCGAACGGGCCCGCCCAGCAGCGGGTCATCCGGCAGGCCCTCGCCAACGCCGGCCTCACCCCGGCCGACGTCGACGCCATCGAGGCGCACGGCACCGGCACCACCCTCGGCGATCCGATCGAGGCGCAGGCGCTGACGGCCGCGTACGGGCCGGACCGGCCCGCCGACCGTCCCCTGTGGCTGGGCTCGATCAAGTCGAACATCGGGCACACGCAGGCGGCGGCCGGCGCGGCCAGCCTGATCAAGATGGTGCTCGCGCTGCGGCACGGGACCCTGCCGGCTACCCTGCACGCCGGCGAGCCGTCGCCGCACGTGGACTGGGCGGCGGGCCCGCTGGCGCTGCTCACCGAGGCCCGCCCGTGGGACGCCGACGGCCGCACCCGCCGGGGCGGGGTGTCGTCCTTCGGGATCTCCGGCACCAACGCCCACGTGATCCTCGAACAGGCACCGGCGGAGGATCTGGTCGATTCCGCTGGGCTGCCCGATTCCACCGAGCTGGACGGCAGGCCGGCGTCGGGCGGCGCGGCGCTGCCCTGGCCGCTCTCCGCCGCCACGGCCGCCGGACTGCGCGACCAGGCCGACCGGCTGGCCCGCCGGCTCGCCGGCCCGGCAACCCCGAGCGACGGTACGGCCGACGGCGGCACGGTCGACGCCGATGCGATCGACGCCGGGGCGGTGGCCTGGGCGCTGGCCGAAGGCCGCGCGCACCTGGCCCACCGGGCGACGGTCGTCGCCGCCGACCCGCAGGCCCGCCTCGCGGCGCTGCGTGCCCTCGCCACCGGCGGCACCCACCCCGCCCTCGTGGCGCCCGCCCCGACGGCGACGGGCGGCACCGCCGTCCTGTTCTCCGGTCAGGGCGCGCAGCGCGCCGGCATGGGCCGGGAGCTGTACGCCGCGTTCCCGGTGTTCGCGTCGGTGTTGGACGAGGTGTGCGTCCAGCTCGATCCGTTGCTGCCGCAGCCGTTGCGGGAGGTGCTGTTCGCTGCGGAGGGTTCCGCCGAGGCCGAACTGCTGGGTCAGACGGTGTTCACGCAGGCGGGTCTGTTCGCGGTCGAGGTGGCGTTGTTCCGCCTGGTCGAGTCGTTCGGGATGGTGCCGGACTTCGTCGGGGGGCACTCGGTCGGGGAGATCGCGGCGGCGCATGTGGCGGGGGTGTTGTCCCTGGCCGACGCGTGTCAGCTCGTGGCCGCCCGGGGTCGCCTGATGAAGGCGTTGCCGGCCGGGGGCGGGATGCTCGCGGTCAACGCGGCCGAGGCCGAGGTGGCGGGGTCGATCGCCGGTCGCGCCGATGTCGGGATCGCCGCCGTCAACGGCCCGTCGGCCGTGGTGGTCTCCGGGGCCGTCGAGGCCCTGGACGAGATCGAGGGAGCGTGGCGGGAGCGGGGTGTTCGGACCCGTCGGCTGACCGTCAGTCATGCGTTCCACAGCCCGCTGATGGAGCCGATGCTGGCCGAGTTCCGGGCAACCCTGGAGACGCTGACGTTCGCCGCGCCGCTGGTGCCGGTGGTGTCCAACCTGACCGGGGCCCTCGCCGACGCCGACGAGATCCGCACCGTCGGCTACTGGGTGCGGCACGTGCGCGAGGCCGTCCGCTACGCCGACGGGATCGCCGCGCTGCGCGGGGCGGGCGTCGACACGTACCTGGAGATCGGCCCCGCCGCCGTGCTCACCGCGATGAACGCGGAGCTGCTGCCCGACGACGCCACTGCCGTGGCCGCCCTGCGGGCCGGCGTGCCGGAGCCGGCGGCGCTGCTCGCCGCCCTCGCCACCCGCTACGCGACCGGCCGGGACCTCGACTGGGCGGCGCTGCTCGCCCCGCTCGCCGGCCCCCGGCCCGCCCCGCGCGACCTGCCGGAGCTGCCCACGTACGCGTTCCAGCCGCAGCGCTACTGGCCCACCCTCACCGCGTCGCCGACCGGCGGGGCGGACCGGGCCGACGCCGCGTTCTGGCGGGCGGTCACCGACGGCGACCTGGACCGGCTCGGCATCGACACCAGCCAGCCCCTGCGGGACCTCCTGCCGGAGCTGGAGTCGTGGCGGCGCCGCCAGCACGAGGACGACACGATCGCCGGCTGGCGCTACCGGGTCACCTGGCGGCCCCAGCGGCTCACCGCCAGCGAGCCGGGCACGTGGCTGGTCGTCGCGCCGCCCCGGGAGGCCGCCGGTGCCGTCGCCGACGCGCTGCGCGCCGGCGGGGCGGCCGTGCACCTGCTCACCGTGGACCCGGCGACCGTCGACCGGGACGGACTCGCCGCCGACCTGGCGCTTGCCTGCGCGACGCACCAGCCGACCGGGCTGCTGTCCCTGCTCGCCCTCGACGAGGCCCCGCACCCCGGGCAGGACGCCCTGCCCGCCGGCCTCGCGGCGAACCTGCTGCTCCTCCAGGCGCACACCGGCCGCGAGGGCGAAGCGCCGCCGCTGTGGCTGGCCACCGCCGGGGCCGTCGCCACCGCCGACGCGCCGGCCGCCCGGCCGTGGCAGGCCACCACCTGGGGCCTCGGCCTGGCCGCCGCCCTGGAACACCCCCGGCACGTCGGCGGCCTCGTCGACCTGCCCGGCACGGTGACCGGGGAGCTCGCCGCCGCGCTGGTCGCCGCGCTCACCAACACCGAGGGGGAGGACCAGCTCGCCGTTCGCGCCTCGGGCGCGTACGCGCGGCGGTTGGTCCGGGCCACCGACCCGGCCGACGGTACGGGCGGCGGCTGGACGCCGCACGGCACCGTCCTCGTCACCGGCGGGGCGGGCGTGGTCGCCGGGCACGCCACGGCGTGGCTGGGCCGGCAGGGCGCGGCCGTGGTGCCGCTGGACCAGCCGGCAGGCGCAAAGCTCACCGACCGGATGGCGCAGCTCGCCGCCGACGGGCGGCCGGTGACCGCGCTGCTGCACGTGCCCGCCGACACCGGCACCGTGCCGCTGGCGGAGCTGACCCTCGCCGGCCTCGCCGCCGACCTCGTCGCCACCGTCGGCGACATCCCCCGCTACGCCGACGAGCTGGAGGGCGCGGCCCTCGGCGCGTTGGTGCTCTGCTCCTCCACCTCCGGCGTGTGGGGCTCCGGCGGGCGGGCCGGTCAGGCGGCCGGCGACGTCCTGCTCCAGGTGCTCGCCGAGAACCGGCGGCGGGCCGGGCTGCCGGTGACGTCGGTGGCGTTCGGCCCCTGGGCCGACGGGCTCGCCGACGCCGACCTCGACCAGCTCAGCCGCCGCGGCCTGCCCGGCATGGCCCCCGACCTGGCCACCGCCGCGCTGCGGCAGGCCGTCGCCGACGGCGCGCAGGTCGTGGTGGCCGACGTACGGTGGGACCGGTTCGTGCCGGCCATCGCCGCCGTGCGGGCCCGGCCGCTGTTCGGCGAGATCCCCGAGGCCCGGGAGGCGCTGCGCGGCCTGCACAGCGCCGAACCGGCCGACGACGGGGCCGCCGACGCGCTGCGGGACCGGCTGCGCCCCCTCACCGACGCCGAACGCGACGCCGTGCTCGTCGAACTCGTGGCCGCCCAGGCGGCGGCGGTGCTCGGCCTGCCCGACGCCGGTGACCTCGGCCCGGGGCGGGCGTTCCGGGAGGTCGGCTTCGACTCGATGACCGCCGTGGAGCTGCGCAACCGGCTCCGGGCGGCCACCGGGGCGACCCTGCCGGCCAGCGTGGTCTTCGACTACCCGACGCCGCTGGCCCTGGCCCGCCACCTGCGTACGCTCGTCGTGGCCGACGGGGCGACGGCCACCGAGGGGCTGCTGTCGGAGCTGGAGAAGCTGGACGGGCTCTTCGCCGCCAGCGCGCCCGACCAGCTCACCCGGCAGAAGCTGCTGGTGCAGATGCAGGCGTTCCTGGCCCGCTGGGGCGACGACCGGCCCGCGCCGGCCGACGCGCCCGTGGTGCCGACGCTCGACGGAGCCAGCGACGCCGAGCTGTTCGACTTCATCCACCGGGAGCTGGGCGGGCCCGACGGCAATATCGGGAGGGTATTCTGAACCAGGTCGACTGCCTGTTGAGCCGTTCCGCGATGCATGACGTTAGGCAGCAAAGGGTCCAACATGCGATCAGCTTTCCGATTCCTGGCAATTGCCACTCTGCAAGTCGCTGGAGTGGTAATCGTTTTCGCCTTTCTTGTGACGCTTGCATTCGAGCCGGGCGAATGGCGAAAGTTGGACTGGATAATCGACCTGCTGCCCTTGCTGACGACGGTTCTCGTAGTTAATGCGCTGGTGCAGGTATTCCGATTGTGGCGGCACTCAAGAGGAAGGAGCTAGCGCGGTTGTCGTGGGCGCGTGGTGGTTGGAAGGAATGTCTAACCTGTGCAGCTCGCCGTTGTTTTCGGTTGATGCCTCGACGCACTTGGCGGCGATCGTACCTGCGCTCCGTCAGACAGTCTCGCGCCCCGGATGACTGCGGGTGAGGACTGAAGAGGAACCCCTGGCCGCCTTTGCTGGGTGGCCTGGGTTTCTCGGCGTGCTGGTGAGGCGGCTGGCCCGAACTGCTTGGCCAGGTTGACGAACGACTGCCAGTTGCCCGGCGTGAAGTCGAGGGTGCCGCCTTCGCGGTCCTTCGTGTCTCGGACCAGGACGGTGCCCGGCAAGTTGTCGGCAACCTCCACGCACGAACCGCCGTTGCTGCCGCTGCTCTTGCGCCACTTGGCGTCGGTCATGTCCACGTCTGCGCTGCCTCCTTCTGGGAGCCTGTGCCGGATTCGGCTTACCTGGTTTGCCGCAGGTGATCGAGAAACAGATCACGCTCGATCAGGGAAAGCACGGCATCACTCGGGCCAGTTGGCCACGGCGAATTCAGGCGGTCGAAGCATTTGCCTCTACGAGTTCGGCGAATATCTCGGAGGGCTTCTTCCAATCATGGATCTTACGGGGTCGGTCGTT
>NZ_JBHUVA010000051.1:0-46781 GCF_042670805.1 Micromonospora sp. NPDC057141
GGGCACGAGCCCGGCGCACCGGTGACGGTCAGTCGCCGGTGCCCAGGGCGGCCACGGGGCTCACCCGGGCCGCCCGGCGCGCCGGCAGCAGCCCGGCGAGCGCCGTCGCCGCCGCGAGGGCCAGCACCACCCCGGCGAGCTGCCCCGCCGGGAACTCGACGGGCGCGTCCTGGCCGAGCGCGGCGACGGTCAGCCACGAGTACGGCCACGCCAGCAGCAGGCCGAGGGTCGCGCCGAGGACGCCGTACAGGGCCGCCTCGACCGTCAGCATCGCCCCGAGCCGGCGACGCGACAGCCCGACGGCGCGCAGCAGGCCGGACTCCCGGGTGCGCTCCACCACCGACAGCGCCGTGGTGGTGCCGACGCCGACCACGGCGACGACCGCCGTCAGGCCGAGCACGGACAGCAGCACCCCCAGCAGCGCCCCGAGCCTGCGTTCCAGCTCGTCGCGGTCGTCGGCGGTCAGCTGGATACCCACCTGCTGACCGCCGGCCGCGCGCAGGGCCCGCACCGCCGCCGCGCGTTCCTGTTCGCCGTCGCCCGCCACGTCGGCCAGCAGGCCGGTCGGGCCGGCCGGCACGCCGAGCCGATCCAGGTCCGCCGGGTCGAGCAGCAGCCCCGCGCCGACCGGCGTGTTCGCCATGGTCGCGGCCACCCGCAGCCGCACAGACCGGTCACCCCGGGTGACGGTCACCTCGTCGCCCGGCCGCGCGCCCGCCTGCTCGGCGAGGAACCGCAGCAGCACCACCTGCCCCGGGCCGGCGTCGGTGAGCCGCCCGGCGCTCGCGCCGAAGTCCGCCCAGGTGGCCAGCGCGCGCAGGTCCAGGTCGGTGGCGGCGAGCCCGTCGACCTCCGCGCCGGCGACGCGCACGTCGGGGCTGCTGCGGTACGGCACCACCCGGTCCAGCTCGCCGATGCCCTGGACCCGCTGCACGAGCCCGGCCGGCAGCGGCCCGTCGCCCCGGGCGGTGACGGCGACGTCGGCCGGTGCCATGCCGGCGAGTTCCCGCTTCAGCAGCGTCCCGAGCGAGGCGCTGCCGACGAGCGCCCCCGCGACCAGGGTGACCCCGAGCGCGACGACGACGCTCACCGCCGCCGCCCGGCGGGGTGCCCCGCCGACCCCGCCGACGGCCAGCCGGCCGAGCGGGCCGAGGCGGCGCAACGGCCAGCCGACGACGGCCAGCACCGGGCGCACCAGCAGCGGCCCGAGCGCCACCAGCGCGGCGTACGCGAACGCGCCGGAGGCCACGATCGCCAGCAGCGGGGTCGACGGGTCGTAGTTCTCCGGGTCGGGGCCGGGCAGCCGGCTCGCCACCAGCACGGCGACCAGCACCGCACCGGCGGCGAGCAGCAGTCCCGCTGCGGCGCGCAGCCGGCCGATGCCGCGCCGGCCGGCGGTGGTGCTGGCGGTGCGCAGCGCCTCCAGCGGGGCGACCCGGGCGGCGGTGACCGCCGGGGCGAGCACCGCCAGCGCCGTAACCAGGGCCGCGCCGAGCACCACGGCGACCGCCGCCACGACCGGGTGGCCGGGCGAGGCCACGGCGGGGCCGAACGCCCGCAGCACCGGCGGCAGCGCGTGCCCGACGCCGTACGCGGCCAGCACGCCGGCCAGGCCCGCGACGAGGCCGGTGCCCGCGCCCTCGACGACCAGCGCCCCGAACAGCCCGGCGCGGGAAGCCCCGACGGCGCGCAGCAGGGCGAGCTGCCGCATCCGCTGGGCGAAGACGATCCGGAACGTGGACGTGGCGACCAGCACCGCCGCCACGGCGGCGACCGCCACGAACATCGTGACGAGGGCGAAGAGGTCCTGGACGCGCTCGCTGACCTGGTCGGCCTCCGCGCGGCGGACCTCCACCCCGGCGCGGACGACGAGGCCGGCACCGGCGCGCTCGGACGGGCCGGAAGCCGACGGGCCGGGAGCCGACGCGGCGCGGGCCAGTGCGGCGGACACGGCGTCGGGGTCGACGTTGGAGGCGAGCCGCACCTCGACCTGCCGGAGCTGGTCGGAGCCGCCGAGGCGGGCGGCGAACGCCTCCGTGGTGTAGCCGGTCTCCCCCGGGTCGTCAGGGGCCTCCACCACGCCGACGACGGTCACCCCGACCGGCCGGTCCGGCGTGGCACCCGCCAGCCGCAGGGTGTCACCGACGGTCAGCCCGAGCCGGTCGACGGTGCGCCGGGTGACGGCCAGTTCGCCCGCACCGACCGGGTACCGCCCCTGCACGACGCGGACCGTGGCGAGCGGGCCGGCTCCGGGGTCGGCGTACACGGACAGGCCCGCGCGCGGGTCGTCGGCGAACTCGTGGAAGGCGTCCGTGCGGCCCACCGCCTCGGCGACGCCGGGCAGCCGGCGGGCCGCGTCCAACGTCCGCAGGGAGACGCCGTCTGCGCCGGTGACGACCAGGTCGGCCGCCGCCGGGGTCCCGCTGAAGCCGGCGAGCACGGTCCGCTCGGTGGCCTGGTACGCCAGCACGGTGCCGAACACGACGAACGCCGCGACGACCACGGCCAGGCCCATCAGCAGCGTCCGGGCGGGGCGGCGGGCCGCCTCGACGAGCTGCGCGCGCAGCACCACGGCGCGCCGGCTCACCGGGCCGCCGCCAGGCCGTGCAGGGCGGCGGTGACCGCACCCCGGTCGGGCTCGGCCAGGTCGCCGGCGACCCGGCCGTCCGCGAGCAGCACCACCCGGTCGGCGTACGCGGCGGCGGCCGGGTCGTGGGTCACCATGACGACGGTCTGCCCGAGGGTACGCACGCAGTCGCGCAGCAGGCCGAGCACCTCGGCACCGGCGCGGGAGTCGAGGTTGCCGGTCGGCTCGTCGGCGAAGACGACCTCGGGGCGGGACACCAGGGCCCGGGCGAGGGCGACCCGCTGCTGCTGGCCGCCGGAGAGCTCGCTGGGGCGGTGCGCCAGCCGGTCGCCGATGCCGAGCACGTCCACCACGTGGTCGAGGAACTGCCGGTCGACGCCGCGCCCGGCGAGGTCGAGCGGCAGGGTGACGTTCTGCCCGGCGGTGAGCTGGGGCAGCAGGTTGAACGACTGGAAGACGAACCCGATGCGCTCCCGGCGCACCCGGGTCAGCACCCGGTCGGACTGCCGGCCGAGGTCGGTGCCGCCGAGCAGCACCTGCCCCGAGGTGGCCGGGTCGAGGCCGGCCAGGCAGTGCATGAGGGTGGACTTGCCGGAGCCGGACGGGCCCATGATCGCCGTGAACGCGGCGCGGCGGAAGCCCACCGTCACGCCGTCGAGGGCGCGTACCGCCGTGGCTCCCCTGCCGTACACCTTGACCAGGTCGACCGCCGCGACGGCCGCCGTGGGGTCGGGATGGTGCGTCGTCATCTCTCCTCCATCTCCGGTGCCGGTCACCGGGACGCCGCAGAGCCTCCCGGTGGGCGGGCCGCCCGCGCATCCGTCCGGGGTCGGGTCCGCGCCCGCCGGCTCCGACTTTCGGCAGATCCGCCCGCGCCGGCCGGGTGGCTACGGTGGGGGGCGATGACCGGAACCCTCAGCGTCGGGTGGCGGCGGGCCGGGCAGGCCGCCGCCCTGGCCGGCATGGCGCTGCTCGGTCTCGTCGACGTCGTCGGCGGCCGGATGTTCCCCGTCGGCGGCGCCCTCGCCCTGCCGGCCGCGCTGGCGCAGGTCGCGCTGGCGGTCACCACCGCGGCGGTGTGGTTGCCCGCCCACCGGCAGGGCTCCCGCCGGCTGGCGGCGGCCGGCGGCGCGGTGGCGGCCTGGTCGCTGGCGACGACGGCGGCGTACGCCCTCCTACGCCACACCGGCGGCCTGGACGGCCGGGTGCCGGTGCGAGACTCCGACCATATGTGGGGCCTGGCGGAGTCGGCCGGGCTGCTCGGGATGGTCTTCGTGCTGGCTCGGCGGGCCGCCCCGCAGCCGGCCCTGGCCGCCGTGTCCGCGACCGGCCTCGCCGTCGCCGCGCTGCCGCTGCGCGGCGGGGTGGACAGCATCTACCTGATCATCGGCATGGCCTACGCGCTGCTCGCGGCCGGGGCCGCCGCCGCCGGCATGTACCTGCGGCTGGCGGAGACCGCCCGGGAGCGCCGGCTCGCGGCGGTACGCGCGGAGCAGCGCGCCGAGTTCGCCCGGGACCTGCACGACTTCGTCGCCCACCACGTCACCGGCATCGTGGTGCAGGCCCAGGGCGCCCGGTACGTCGCCGGGCGGGACCCGCAGCGGGCCGTCGCCGCGCTGGAGCAGATCGAGCGGGCCGGCGCGGAGACCATGACGGCGATGCGCCGGATGATCGGGATGCTGCGCGGCCACGACGGGCCGCCCGACGCCCCGGTGACGCCCCTGGCCGGGGTGGCCGACCTGGCGGAGCTGGTCGCGGCGTTCACCACGGCCGGCCCGGTGCCGGCCCGCCTGCACACCGACGGGCCGCTCGGCGACCTGCCGGTCGAGGTGATCACGTCGGCGTACCGGGTCGTGATGGAGGCGTTGACGAACGTCCGGCGGCACGCCACCGGGGCGCGGCGGGTGGACGTGCTGGTCAGCCGCACGCCGCAGTGGTTGTCGGTGCGGGTCGTCGACGACGGGCGGGGGCAGCGCGGCGGCCGGCCCGGGTACGGGCTGGCCGGGCTGACCGAGCGGGTGGGCGCGCTGGGCGGCCGGCTGCGGGCCGGCCCCGGCGTCGACGGAGGATGGGTGGTCGACGCGGCGCTGCCGCTGGGCGGCGGGTCGACGGCGGCTCGGTGGCCGGGCAGCGCGGGGCCCGGCGGGGAGGGCGGCCGGTGATCCGGGTGCTGGTGGCCGACGACCAGGCGATGGTGCGCACCGGGTTCGGGATGATCATCGGCGCGCAGCCGGACATGGAGCTGGTCGGCGAGGCGGGCGACGGCGTCGAGGCGGTCGAGCTGGCCCGTCGGCTGCGCCCCGACGTCGTGCTGCTGGACATCCGCATGCCGAGGCTGAACGGGCTGGACGCGCTGCGCCGGCTCGCCGGCCCCGGCGTCGTCGATCCGGTGCGGGTGGTCGTGGTGACCACGTTCGACCTCGACGAGTACGTGCACGCCGCGCTGCGCAACGGCGCGTGCGGGTTCCTGTTGAAGGACTCCGGGCCCGCCCTGCTGGTGGAGGCGGTCCGGGCCGCCGTCTCCGGGGAGGCCCTGATCAGCCCGTCGATCACCGTACGGCTGCTGCGGCACCTGAATCCGCCGGAGCCGGCCCGCCCCGACCCGACGGGGCTGTCGCCCCGGGAGCTGGACGTGGTGCGGCTGGTGGCGCGGGGCGCGACCAACGCCGAGATCGCCGCGAAGCTGTTCATCTCCGTCGGCACGGTCAAGACGCACCTCGGCAGCGTGCAGGCGAAGCTGGACGCCCGCAACCGGGTGGAGATCGCCGCCTGGGCCTGGGAACGCCGCCTGGTCGGCTGACGGCGAGGTTCCCGGTACGGGCCGCGTACGCGTCGAGGTGTCGTTCCGGCTCGGCCGTTCGGCGGAGGCGGCGGGACGGGCCAGGCGGCCGGACGGTGGACACGCCGCCCGGCCGCGGAACCCCGCGACTACAGGTACGGGCGGGTGATCAGCTCGATGGCGTGGCCCGCCGGGTCCTTGAAGTAGACCCCCCGGCCGCCGTGCTCGGTGTTGGTCTCGCCGGGACGGCGCATCTGCGGATCGGCCCAGTGCTCGATGCCCTGATCACACAGCCGCTGGTACGCCCGGTCGAACAGGTCGTCGTCGACCAGGAACGCGTAGTGCTGCATCTGGATCTCCACCGGCGGCTCGGCGAACTGGAGCAGCACGCCGTCGGTGAGCTGGATGTTGGTGAACACGCCCCAGGACGGCGCTTCCGGCAGTTCCAACAGCTGGCGGAAGAACCGCGCCGACTCCTCGCGGTCCCGGGCGGCGATGATGGTGTGGTTGAAGGTGACTGTCATTCGACTGACCTCGCGGTGCTCGACACGGATGGGGCCGACGGTGTGCAGGCCGCCGGGAGGTCCACGTGCCGAGCCTGGCGGGTGCCCTGCCGGCACCCGCCGTGCGGTCAGTCCTCCACCGGATCGCCGATCCGTGCGTGGCGAGATGCCGGTCCGGTGTTCACGATCGGTGACGCTACCCGGGGCGTATCGCTGCCGCAAACATCATTTCCTTCACCCGGCCCCGCGCGAGCGATCAGGGCACGCCCAGGACCCGGCGGGCCGTGCCGCCGAACAACGCGGCCTGCTCGGCCGGGGAGAGGTCGAGCCGGTCGAGCAGGTAGTGCAGGGCCTGGGCGTACGAGTGGTGGCCGGGGTACCTGGGCAGCGGATCGAGGCCCGGCAGGCGTCCGGAGACGCGGTGCTGGTCGGTGGCCCACATGCACCGGTCGACGCCGAACGCGTCGAGCACCTGCCGCAGGTGGGGCCAGACGTCCGGATACGGGTAGGGAACGGCCGAGAGGGTCGGTGCGCCCGAGAGCTTGACCGAGACGTTCGGGAACTCGGCGAGCGTCAGCAGGTGCGCGAGGTCGCGCCAGGCCGGGTCGGCCGGCGTCTGGTAGGGCGGCTGCGCCAGGCCGAGGTGGTCGACGACCAGCGGCAGTGACGGGTGGGCACGCGCGATGACCGCCACGCCGGAAAGGTCACCGGTGGCGAGCAGGCACACCGGGACCCGGTGGCGTTCGGCGGCGGCCAGCAGGGTCTCGTACGCGCCCGCGCGGAGCCGCCCGCTGTTGCCGGGCGGCCAGGTGGTCGTCACCCGCAGGCCCAGGATCCCTGGCCTCGTCCTGAGCCGCGCCACCTGCTCGGCGATGTCAGGGGCGCTCTCGTCCAACTGCAGCACCGCGGCGAGCCGGTCGGGATGCCGTGCCACGGCCGCTGCACACCCCGCGGCCGGAGCGAACAGCGGGTGGCTGACCAGAACGGCCATGTCGACCCCGGCGGCGTCCAGTTGGGCGACCAAAAGTTCGCCCTGTAGGTCCAGGAACGACTCGTCGCCGTGGTCCCAGGGCCGCTGGGTGCGGGGCAGGTGCAGGTGGGCGTCGATGATTTCCATGGGCGTGCTCGTCTCGTGCGTGGCGGTCGGGGGTTCCGGCTCGGCGTGGACCGGCGGACGTCAGGGGGTGAGGTAGTGCCCGGCGTCGAGGTCGTCGAGCAGCGTGGGATGCGTCGGCTGCCAGTCGAGGAGCTTCCGGGTCTGCGTGCCGGAGGCCGCCGTGTCGTTCGCGGCGAGGGCGCCGAGGAAGCCGAACTGCTCGCCCGCCTGCGCGGCGTCGATCGAGGTGACGGGCACGTCGAGCTGACGGCCGATGGCCTCGGCGATGGCGCGGAAGGGCACCCCCTCGTCGGCCACCCCGTGCAGCCGGCTGCCGGCCGGCGCGTTCTCCACCGCGAGGCGGAACAGGCGGGCGGCGTCAAGGCGGTGCACCGCCGCCCACCGGGTCGCGCCGTCCGCGACGTACGCCGAGAAGCCCTTGTCCCGGGCGATGCCGATCAGCCGGGGCAGGAAGCCGCGCGCGTCGCCCCGGCCGTGCACGCTCGGCGGTAGCCGCAGCACCGAGGCCCGCACGCCCCGCCCGGCGAACCCGAGCGTGGCCTCCTCGGCGCGGCCGCGGGGGAAGTCCGGCCCGGCTGCGTCGTCCTCGGTGCTGACCCGTCCGGGGGTGAGCAGCGTCGTGCCCGACGTGACGATCAGTGGCCTGCCGGAGCCGACCAGGGCCTGACCCAACGTCTCGACGGCCCGCAGGTCGGTGCGCAGCGCGGCGGTGAAGTCGGTGAAGTCGTGGATGAACGCGGTGTGGACGACGCCGTCGGCGGCCCTGGCGGCGGCACGGAGGCGGTCCAGGTCCTCCAGCGAGCCGAGGTGCGCCTCGGCGCCGGCGGAGACCAGGGCGGCGGCCGAGGAGTCCGAGCGGGCCAAACCGACGACCTGATGGCCGGCGCCCAGCAGTTCCCGGACGACGGCGGCACCGACAAAGCCGGTCGCGCCGGTGACGAACACACGCATGGGGTCTCCTTCGGGGCAGGACCCGGCGAGCCGCCGGGCCGATGCCCACCACGGTGCCGGGCCACACCGGCGAAGGTCCAAAGCCTGTTCGGTACGACGCCATACGCGGCGGGCATGACCGGAGTTCACGGCGCTGGCCTACCGTGGGCCCATGCCCGATTCACCGTCGGCCGCCGACCTCGATCTGCGCCTGGTGCGGTACTTCACCGTCGTCGCCGCGCACCAGCGGTTCGGGCGGGCCGCCGAGGAGCTGCACGTCACCCAGCCGTCGCTGAGCCGGCAGATCCGCCGCCTGGAACGGCAGATCGGGGCGCGACTGCTGGACCGTACGCCGCAGGGCAGCCGGCTCACCGAGGCCGGCGAGACGTTCCTGCCCCGGGCGAGGGAGTTGCTGCGGGCGGCGGCGCAGGCCACCACCCAGGCGCGCGCCGCCGCGCGACCGCAGCGGATCACCATCGGCTGGACTGCGGACCTGTTCGTCACCCCCGTGGTGCGCCAGCTGCGGCACCGGCACCCGGACTGCGAGGTCAGCACCCAGCACCTGGACTGGCGTCAGTGCCGCGAGGCGCTGATCGAGCGCCGCGTCGATGCCGTGGTGAGCCGCCTGCCCCTGGCCTCCGACGGCCTGGACGTGACGGTCCTCTACGACGAGCCGCGGGTGCTCGCGGTTGCCCTCGACCACCGGCTGGCCGGCAAGGAGTCCGTCGCCCTCGACGACATCGCCGACGAGCCACTGCCCCGGGTGGCGGATCCCGCCTGGGACGCGTACTGGCGCATCGACCCGCGCCCGGACGGACGCCCGGCCCCCGACGGCCCGCTGGTCCACGCCGCCGAGGACAAGATCGAACTGGTCGCCTCGGGCCAGGCGGTGGCGATCGTCCCGGCGTGCGCGCGAGGGCTCCGCCCGGACGTGACGACCGTCCGGCTCGCCGACGTCGACCCCGGCCACGTCGTGGTCGCCGTCCGCGCCGACGACCGCAACCGGCTCGTCACCGACTTCTGCGACCTCGCCCGTCGTCACCTACGTGGCGCAGAACTCGGCGGGCAGCACTGACGAGGTCACCAGCAGCTCGCGGAGGTCTACGGGACGGGATGCCGCATCAGCCCTCGGCGCTCGGGCGGTGCACCTGCGTGCGATAGCCGCTGAGGGTCAGCCCCAGGGCTGACCGGAACTCGTTGGCCAGGTGAGCGTGGTCGGTGTAGCCGAACTCGGCGGCGACCTCGGCCAGGCTGCCTCCGGGTGCTGCGCGCAGCCGGTCGGCTGCCTCCTGGAGACGGCGCCGACGAATCATCGCCGACGGCGGCAACCCGACGTAGCGGCGAGCCAGTCGTTGCAGCGTCCGGACCGACACGTGCAGGCGTCCGGCCACGTCCTCGACCGTGAGCATCGCGGGGTCGGTGTCGATGGTCTCGGCCAGGGCGTTGGCCAGCAGGGCCTCCGGGGTGGGCGTCGGAACGGCCTGGCACAACAGGTCGGTCAGCGCCTCGACGGCGTGGCGGTGACGGGTGTGCCGGTCCTCGGGTCCCGTCATCGCTGCGCACACCGCGGCATGCAGGGCCGGCAGCCGCACCGGCTGAGCGCAATCGCGCAGGGCCGTGGGATCGTCGGTGAAGGCCGGCACCGCTGCCGGCCGCAGTAGGGCGCCGACAGCCCAACCGGTCCCCGTGAGGTCGCGGTACGAGGCCCGGGTGGTGGGGCCGGCGAAGCCGACCCCGTCCGGCTCGACCACGAGGTTGCAGGCGGGAAAGCCGATGGTGTGCTGCCGGGAGGACCGGCCCGGGGCGATGCGCCACTCCGGGATCCAGAACCAGCGCACCAGCGCCGCCACCCGCTCCGGCGCAGCAACCCGATGGAACGTCGGCAGCCGCGCCGGGTAGAGGACTCCCCGAGAGGCCAGGCTCACCGCTCCATCGTACGAGTTGTCGCGCATCTCCAAGCCCGGCCCGGCCCGCGTCGGTACGGTCACGTCCTATGACCGACTTGACCAGTGCCGCCACGGGCGAGCACACCACCAACGGCACTCCTCACGGCACGACCACCCTGACCCCGTTCCTGGTCATCCCCGACGCGCGAGGAGCGATCGACTTCTACCGCGACGTGTTCGGGGCGCGCGTCGTGGACGTGACGGAGATATCCGGGATGGTCGCGCACGCCGTCCTCGACTTCGGCAACGGGCTGCTGCAGCTCGGTGCGCCCATGCCCGACTTCGCGCTGGTCGCTCCGCCCGAGCCGGACGACGCGTGCTACTCCATCGGCCTCTACTGCCCCGACGCGGACGCCCTCGTCGCCCGCGCCGAGGCCGCGGGTGCGACCATCCGCGAGCCGCTGTCCACCTTCGTGTCCGGTGACCGCTTCGCCAGCATCCGGGATCCGTTCGGGGTGCGCTGGTCGATCATGACCCGGGTCGAGGACCTCTCCGAGGAGGAGAGCGCCCACCGGGTCGCCGAGTGGGCCGCCGGCCAGGCCTGAGCGGACTTGCCTCCCGCGACGCGTCGACAGCGCTGTACGACGTGGACGTCCTGATAGTGCTCGTCGTCGGTCGTGTGGTGTTCCTGGGGCCACCGCCGTCGTGCCTCGGCCCGCTCCTGGCGCTGATGTCGTCTGAGGCTGGCACTGATGTCGTCTGAGGCTCGCGGAGGTCAGGCGGATCCATGCCGCACCGCCGCAGGACGCCTCGACGAATGGGTGGCGCTGTTCAACCCGGCTGGCCAGCGATCTGCTGACGATCGTTGCCGGCCCGGGCCGGGTGGTCAGGCCCGGGCCGGCAACGGCCCACCTACTCGGAGTCGGCGTGCTCCAGGTCAGGGTCCTCGCGATAATCGCTGATCACCGTGACGGCTTCGGTTTCCGGCCGATATCCGGGGTCGAGTCGCACGAGGTCCCATTCGTTGATCCAGGCCCGCACGTACTGCCGCATCCGGGTGGCGCCCAGCCTCTCCAGCCCGGTCACGTCGGGCGGATACCATCCGAACGCCTGCCCGTGCAGTTCGCGCAGCTGCGTGTACACCTGCTTGAGCTCGGCGTCGTCCGGCGGGGTGAGCAGGTGTGTCTCCCGGTCGATGATCCGCATGCCGAGTTCGGCGGCGGCCGCGAGCTCGGCCGCGTCCGGCGTTCCCTTGGCCAGCAGCCGCTCCGGGACGACGTGCCGATCGTTGCGCCCGGTGATCACGGCCGCCTCGAAGTCGTCGGTCATGGCGAGCACCGCAGCCATCGGGGTGCCTCTGCCGTTCTCACCTCGCATCCACCGGGCCAGCTCCGCATACGACTTGGCCCGCTGGAGCAGCGAGTACCGTCCGATGAGCTCGACCTCGTCGAAGAGGACGAGCCAACCGGGTGACCCTGCGGCAGCCAGCAGGCGGGCCGCGAACCGCATCCGCTGCCGGGCCAGTTCGGCCGCCGCCACGGGCGCGAAGACGGGTCGTTGCTCGCCGACCTCCCGCATCCGCCGGCGCAGTTCCGGGATCGCGATCGGATCACCGGACCAGAAACGCAGAACGGTCTCGGCGAATGACGGGTCTCGCTCACGGAGGTGGGCGAACAGCACCAGACTCGCCGGGAACCGCTCGTTCAGCTCGGATCCGCTCGACGACGCCCAACGCAGCAGCTCGGCAAAGTCGCGGCCGTCCAGGTCGAGCCCGGCCGCCGCCTCGATGATCGCGGGCCGGGCCTGCCCGTCGCGCAGCGCGGAGTCGGCCGCCGCGCGGAAGACCTTGGCGGGATCGTGCAGCGGCGTCTCCTTGCTGACGACGACGCGGCTGACGGTCCATCCCTTGTTCAGCGCCAGCCGGGCGAGGTGCTCGAGCAGATGGCTCTTGCCCGCGCCGAATCCGCCCCCGATCAGCATGCTCGCGGGAGAACCCGCCGCGGCCGAGGCGCACATCGTCTCGAAGCGGTCCTCGATCGCCGACTGTCCACTGCCGAGCGCGGCCACCGCGTCCCGGCTGGGCACTCCCGCCCGCAACGCCTCGATCGCGCGCCGGGCCACGACGGCAGGGGACCGCCCGTCGGTCAGGCCGATCATCAGGACACCTCCGCGGAATCGGAACCGATACGCACCAGCGTGGCGTACGGGTTCGACCGGCGCCGGTCGCGCACCTCGTCGGCGACCCGCAGTTGCAGTGCCGTGTACGCGGGCAGCCCGCGTGCCTCGTCGTGCACGAGGACCGGCGGCACCTGCACGGCGACGAACAGCCCCTCGATCTCGTCGACCGCGTCGATCAGCTGACGGACCAGCTCGTACGCGTCGAGCGTCGCCGCCTTCGCGTAGTAGAAGCCGTCCCGCAAGCCGGCGGGCGGGCGCCGGCTCACGGCCAGCCGGTCCAGGTCGAGCCGCAGCACCAGGCCCGGCCGGCCGGCGATCCGCAGCCAGCGGGTCAGCGACACCAGCAGCGGCCGCGCGTTGTAGCGGTTCACCTTCGTGTTCAGGCCCACCCGGCGCAGGTCCGCGGCGGGCAGCCGCTCACCGTGCAGCCAGCCGATCACAGTCTGCCGTTCGTCGGCGGTGACGTCACCCCGGCCGAGGCGTTCCTGGCAGAGCCGGAACATCGCCACCCGGAACTCGTGGCTCATCTCCGTGTCCCGCAGGACCAGCTGCTCGACGGCGCGGCGGGCACTGCGGTACAGCTCCGCGGCGTCGACGTCGTGGTGCCGGGCGATCACCCCGAGGTCGATGCCGTCGGTCTCGGCCGGCGCCGGGAAACCCGCGTGGTCCAGGGCCGCGCGCACGACGGAAGCGGCGAGCCCGACCCAGTCCAGCTGACGGGCGACGGTGGTGAACACCTGGTCGATCAGATGGACGCGGGTGGTTGCGGCATCCACTTCGGCGTACGCGAAACCCTGCCCGATCTCGGCGAGCGCGGCGGCCAGCCGGTCCCGCACGGTGTCGTCCGCCGGGCACAACAGCTTGACCGAGGCGCCGCCGCCGGCGATGTACCCGGTCAGATACTCCCGCTCGACGAACTGGAGGTAGTCGTCGACGCCGATCCCGGCGGCGCTCACTCCTGCGGCCCCGGCTCGGTGTCCTCGGCGGTGAACGACACACCCCAGTACCGCTGTTCCTGACCGTTGCGCGCCACTGTGGTCAGCACCCCGGAGCCCTTGGTGCCGGTGCTGGCCGCCCAGCGCAGCGTCCGCGGGCTCCGCTCGGTACGGAGGACGCCGCTCTGATCCAGCAGGTAGAGGTCGCGGGCGAACTCCTGCCGCGAGTACTGGGTGCGCTGGCCCGGCATCATGGTCAGCACCGTCCAGATGTCGGCCAGGCGGATCACCGCATCGGCGCGCTTGCCGTCAGCTGCGACACGAAGCTCGTAGGCCGACCGGAGACTGTCGAGGAACTGCTCGGCCTTGAAACGTGTTCCCCGTTCCTGTGCCCGAGCCAGCGCGCCGACCAGCACCGAGGGCCGCAGCCGCCGGTCGCGTGCCTTGTCGATCTCGATCGCGGCGTCGCCGGGGAGCACCCGCAGCAGGGACGGGTAGCACAGGAGCCGATCGTCGTCGCCCTCGACGATCGCGAGTCCCCGGGCCTCCGCCTCGGCCAGCAGCTCCTTGACATATCCACCCGAGGACAGGTAGGCGCGCTCGTCGAACGTGAAGGCGTCGCCGATCGCCCGGGTGTCCGCGGCGAGCTTGTCGGCCGTTGTCCGGGCACCGGCCAGGGCCTTCCGGAGGTCGCGGATCTGCCCGGAGTGGGCGGCGGCGAGCGCCCGCTTCAGTTCCCGCACTGCGGCGTTGGCGCCACGCAGGGCTTCTTCAAGCGTCCGCTCGGTAACGGCGAGCGCACTCTCCAGGCCCTCCGTGGCGTCCGGCTGGGCTGCCGGGGTGTGAAGGTCGCCGATCGGCTCAGCGAAGCCCGGTTCTGACACGAGTGGAAATCCCATCTTGCGGAGAGTAGTGACCGCCCCGGAGCTGGGACATCGCCCGGTGGCTACAGTGTGGTGTGTGGCCACCCCGCTGCACTCCGCCATCGGGCGCTGGGTCCCGCCTGGGGAGCCCACCGAGGTCGGCGGCCATGCTATACCGGGTGGCTTGTTCTACCGCGGCAGGCAGCTGCCCGGCGCGTCCGGCCCGGTAGAGCCGTCTCTCGTCGACCCCGACCTGCCGGTTGCCAGCTCCCCCGGTCGCCACAGCCTGCCCGGCGGCGGCCAGAATCCGGCGTACCACCTGCTCTCACCATTCACCCGCAAGGCGTACCTGGTCTGGCTGGCCGGCGGCCGGCGATCGGACGTCGCGCCCGGTCTGGTCCGGCTGTTCTGCTTCGGCCTGGAACGACGGATCCTGGTCGACGGGGACGTCGATCCCGCGGTGCAGCGGGAACTGCCGGCGATCGCCGCCGAGGTCCGCCGGCTGCGGGTCCGGTACGGCGACACGACGGCCCTGCGGGAGACGCTGGACCACCTGCTCGACCTGCTTGGGCTGCTGACCGCCGAGCGCACGGTGCCCGGGGCCGAACCCGACCGCGAGTCCCCGACGGCCGTGAAGATCGCACTGGCCAGGTTCGCGGTCTCCTCGACCCCGTTGCCTGCCGTCTGGGCCCGCGCCTGGACGCGGCACCACCCGTCGCTCGGCCCACGCCGAAGTGAGATCGACTGTCCGGCCGAGTTCGACAAGCTGTTCACCATGCGTTACCGCGAGCGGTACGGTCGCGGGGTGGTCGCGCCCGGCGACGGCGCCGGCATTCGGCTGCGTTACCGCCCGTCCCATCCGGGTCTGGCCACCGCCCTCGTCTGGCGCGCGGACCTGCCCGATCTGCTGGTCGACAACAACAGCATCCGGGCGCTCGCGGCCTTGCGGGACGAGACGGCTGCCGACCTCGACCCGTACCGTCGATGGCTTGCCCGGTTCCCGCAGGGCCGGGACTCGCTCGCCGCCGTGCCGCTGCTACCGGCGGAACTGGTCGACGCCCGCCACGGCAGGCTCGGCGCGCTACGGGTCTGGGCCGAGCGCCGGCTCGACGGGCGGGCCCGCGTCATGGTCGACGGAGGCGAGTTCTGGGACTTCTGGTCGGCCGCCGATCCGCATCGGATGGCCACCGACGAGACCACCGCTCTGCTGTCCGTGCTGGCACGACTCGATCTCGGCGTCGAGCCGGACGTCCGCTTCGGTGCGCCGCCGCTGGCTCGTGGCCCGGCCGCCCTGTTCCGTCTCGGCAGACCGGCGGCCGGCGGGCCGGGGCCGCGCTTCGCCTCCGCCGCGGCGATAGTCCGGTGTGCCGTCGCGGTGGCCTCGGCGGCTGGGCCGGTCGACCCCCAGGGGCTGGCCGGTGCCGCGATGGTCGGCACCGTCGCCGACCTCGCGGCCGCTCTCCGGCTGACTCCGGGCGAGGACCTTCGGCTGGCGGCGCGGCTGAGCTGGCTGCTGACCACGCGGGTGGAAGTGGACCGGCTCGCCCGGCAGACGGCGGTGACGACGCCGGCCGAGCGGGAGGTAGCCGGCCACTACCTGGCCACCGTGGCGGTCACGGCCGATCCGGTGATCGGCCCGGCCACCGTCGCCGTGCTGACGCGGGTGTACCGGATCCTCGGTCTACCGGTGGACCTGGTCTTCCAGCGGCTCCACGAACGGGGCACCGGAGTCGTGCCGTCTCTCCCCCTGGCCGCCAGCGCCGAGGAACTGCCCCCTCCGGTCCGGCGGCGAGCCTCGGCGGCCGGTGCCGAACAGCCGGACGAACCGGTCGTGGTCCAGGCCGGTGATCACCGGCCGACCGGGTATGCGCTGCCCTGGGCGGCGGCGGCCGAGCCGGCGCCCGCCGGGTTCCGGCTCGACCACGCCCTGGTCCAGCGAAAAGCCGCCGAGAGTGACACCGCTGCCGCGCTGCTGAACACGATCTTCGACGAGGAGGAAACCGGGTACGCGAACCCGCAACCACCGTGCCCGGTTCGTGAGCAGCCTGCGGTTGCGGGCCTGGACCGGATGCACGGCGCCCTGTTGCACGCCCTCGGCGAACGCCCGGCCTGGAGCCGTGCGGAGTTCGATGCCCTCGCCGCGGCACACGGGGTCCTGCCGGACGGTGCGCTCGACGTGCTGAACGAGGCGGCGATCGACGTCACCGGAGCCCCGGTTCTCGAGGGTGACACGATGCTCGCCGTAGCCGACGATGTCCTCCTGGAGCTGCTCACATGACACACCCCGGCACCTCGACCGCAACCGGACGGATCCGGCCACGCGAACGGGATGCGATCATCGCGTCGCTGCGCGCCGGCATGGTCCCGCGCGTCGGGCAGCAGCACATCCAGGTCGGCCGCGCAGCCGAGGTGCAGGCGGCGGTGCGCGACATCGACCGGATCGCCGACGGTGGCGCCGGGTGCCGGTTCGTCATCGGCGAGTACGGCTCGGGCAAGACCTTCTTCCTGCACCTGGTTCGCTCGGTCGCGCTGGAACGGCGGCTGGTCACCGTGCACGCGGACCTGTCGCCGGACCGGCGCCTGCACGCGGCCTCGGGGCAGGCCCGTGGCCTGTACGCCGAGCTGATGAGCAACCTGGCCACCAGGGCGAGACCGGACGGGGCGGCGCTGGCCAGCGTTGTCGAACGGTTCGTCACCGGGGCGTTGCGGGAGGCGGCCGATGCCGACGCGGACCCGGCCGGCGCCATCCGGGCGAGGCTGGCGTCCTTGACCGAGATGACCGGTGGCTACGACTTCGCAGCGGTGGTCGGCGCCTATTGGCGGGGATACGACAGCGGGGACGAGCAGTTACGGGCCGATGCCGTGCGCTGGCTGCGCGGGGAGTTCACCAGTCGGGTGGACGCCCGCACCGCGCTGGGCGTGCGCACCATCGTCGACGACAGCAGCTTCTACGACCATCTGCGGCTGATGGCCCGCTTCGTCCGCCTCGCTGGATTCGACGGCCTTCTGGTCTGTCTGGACGAGATGGTCAACCTCTACAAGATCACCGGGTCGGCGGCCCGCAACGCCAACTACGAGCAGTTGTTGCGCATCGTCAACGACACGGCCCAGGGCGGCGCCGAGCACATCGGCTTCCTGTTCGGCGGGACACCCGAGTTCCTGCTCGATCCCCGGCGTGGCCTGTTCTCGTACCCCGCGCTGGCCTCCCGCCTGGCGCCGAACCGCTTCGCCGGGCCCGACCGCATCGATCATTCCGGTCCGGTGATCCGGCTCGGCAACCTGACCCCGGAGGACGTCTTCGTCCTGCTGACCAGGCTCCGGCACGTGTTCGCCGCCGGCGAACCGTCCCGGTACCTGCTCCCCGACGAAGCGCTCACCGCGTACATGGCACATTGCTCCGCACGGCTCGGTGACGCCTACTTCCGTACCCCGAGGGAGACCATCCGCGGCTTCCTGGACCTGCTCGCGATGCTCGAGCAACATCCTGAACTGCACTGGTCCGCCCTCATCGGAAAGCTCGAACTCGCCGCCGACGGCGACGAGGACGACGAACTCGCCTCCTTCCAGCTGTGATCCGGTGAGCGAGAACCCGCCGTCGCAGGCGTACGCCCTCTATCACCCCGCCATCCAGCAGTGGATCTACCAACAGGGCTGGGAACGGCTGCGTGACGTCCAGGAACATGCCGCCGGGCTGATCCGCGCCGGGCAGCGTGACGTGATCATCGCCTCGGCCACGGCCAGCGGGAAGACCGAGGCGGCGCTGCTCCCGATCTGCTCGGTCCTCGCCGTCCGGCAGGAGCAGGGGCTCGGCGCCGGTGTGGCGGCGCTGCTGGTGAGCCCGCTGAAAGCGCTGATCAACGACCAGTACGGCCGGATCGCCGAGCTGGCCGACCCGCTCGGCCTGCCGGTGCACCGGTGGCACGGCGACGCGCCGGCATCCGGCAAGGCCCGGGTCCTGCGGGCGCCGCAGGGACTGTTGCTGATCACGCCGGAGTCCCTGGAGGCGCTGTTCGTCCGGCACGGCGACCGGGCCCGACGCGTCTTCGGGGGCCTGCGATACGTGATCGTCGACGAGTTGCACTCGTTCATCGGCACCGAACGGGGAGCCCAGCTCCAGGCCCTTCTGCACCGGGTGGAGGAGGCCGCCGGCAGGCGGGTGCCACGGGTGGCGCTGTCGGCGACCCTCGGCGACTTCGGCGGTGCCGCGGAGTTCCTCCGGCCGGGCGGCGGCACGGAGGCCGCGGTCGTGTGCTCCACCGAACCCGGCGGCGAGATCCGGCTCCAGGTCCGCGGTCACGTCGACCCGGCCCGGCCACCGGAACCGGGCAGGGAACCCGCCGACCGTGCCGCGATCGCCGACCATCTGTTCCGGACCCTACGGGAAACCGACAACCTGGTCTTCGCGAACTCGCGCGCGGCCGTCGAGGTGTACGCCGACATGCTCACCCAGCGCGCCACCCGGGCCGGGGTACGGGCCCGCTTCCTCGCCCACCACGGCAGTCTCTCCAAGGAGGTACGCGAACACGTCGAGGAACGGCTCAAGGATCCGGCCACCCCGGTGACCGCGATCTGCACCTCGACCCTCGAACTCGGCATCGACGTCGGCTCGGTGGACTCGGTCGCCCAGATCGGCGCCCCGCCGACGGTTTCCGGCCTCCGCCAGCGGCTCGGACGTTCGGGACGCCGGCCGGGCCAGCCGGCCGTCCTGCGCGTCTACGTGGCGGAGCCGGAACTCAGCGCCGGAATCGCCCCCGCCGACGCGCTCCGCTCCGAACTGTTCCAGACCGTCGCCATGATCGAGCTGTTGACCGCTGCCTGGTACGAACCGCCGGACGACACCGGCCTGCACCTGTCCGCACTGATCCAGCAGATCCTGTCGATCTGCGCGCAGCACGGCGGCGCGCGGGCCGGCCGCCTCTTCGCGACACTCTGCGACACCGGCCCGTTCCGGCGCGTCGACCGGACCGTCTTCGCGCTGCTCCTACGCGACATGGGCCGGCACGGGCTCCTTGAGCAACAGCCCGGCGGCGCGCTGCTTCCGGGCCGGGAAGGCGAACGGCTACTGGGGCACTACAGCTTCTACGCGTCCTTTCACACCTCACTGGACTACCGTCTCGTGGCCGACGGATACACCCTCGGCTCGCTCCCGGTGGACCGCCCGATCCTTCCCGGCACGATGCTCATCTTCAGCGGGGCGCGCTGGCGGGTCCTCTCCGTGGACACCGCCCAACGGGTGATCGAACTGACCGCCGCCGAAGCCGGCAGACCGCCCGTGTTCCCCGGCACCGGCGGTGAGATCGCCGACGAGGTCCGCCGGGCGATGTTCCGGCTGTACCGTTCCACGGAGAATCCCCGCTACCTCGACGTCACCGCACGGACGCTGCTGGCCGAGGGCCGGGCCGCCTTCCACGCGTACGGTCACGCGACTCGCCGGGTCTTCGCCCAGGAAGCCGGCACCCTTCTGTTTCCCTGGCGCGGCGACCGGATCATGAACACGCTCGCGGCCGTCCTCGGCATGCGTGGCCTGGTCGTGGGCCAGGACGGTCTGGCGATCACGGTTCGTGACTGCACCCCGGCTCGGCTGCTCCCCGTGCTCCGGAGCCTGGCCACCGGCCCGGCCCCGGATCCCGTCGCCATCGCGGCTGCCGTGCGCGCGAAGCAACATGACAAGTACGACCGCTACCTGAGCGAAGACCTGCTGAACCTCGGGTACGCGGCGCGCGCGCTCGACGTACCCGGAGCCTGGGCCTGTCTGACCGACCTCGCGGACAGCGACACCGTGGGCTGACGGATTCGGCCGGCGGGACTCCCCTCCTCCAGGGGTGCCGTCGCCCAGCACCCTCGCCCGGATCCGCAAGCACCTGGACCACGTCGGCGCTGCTGATGCGGCTACTCCAGCACCGGGCGTGCGTTGTCCTCGACACCTACGGCGACACGTGGCATGAACTGGCGTACTGGCGGTCCACGACGGGACGCCTCGACCTGGCCGCGTGGGCGATGGCGACGCTTGACCTCGACGCTGCGGTGCTCACGGCGGACGGGAAGTTGTACGGCGGGCCCCCGTCATCGACGTTGAGGAGGTGTGACCGCATGCGTGTTCACGACTTCGAGGGCTGGCTTGCCGAGTCGCTGGCCGCCCAGCCGTGGGCCGGCACGGTAGCCCGCTGGTCGGCGGACGGCGGGCCGAAGCCGGTCGGCGTCACCCTCGCCGGCAAGGTCAACATGCAGTTCGTGAAGGCCGAGCCGAGGTGTATTGCCTGGTGGGCCGGAGGCACCACCATACGAACCACGTCGCCACCATCGCCGGTGATCTACTACCGCTGAGTTTGCCCAGCTCGCCGATAGCGGGCGCTGACCGGTGACCCCGGTCAGCGGACCGCGTCGGTGGACCTGTCGGTGCTTCAATGAAGAGCAGCTCCGGTGAGAGCTGCGGCAGGGCGGAGGTTTTACCCACCCTGGGCTGCGTTTCGACCTGTCCACCGCGAAGGGTGTGCGCTCCACAGGGCACGGTGACGCAGCGACGCCAGGATCGCGTCACGCTACAAAGCACGTGAGCTGGGCAGACACCCTCGCGACAGGTACACGCTCACGGGCGGGACGACGCAGGCTTCGCCAGTGCTTCTCTAGAAGATCGCCGGCCCATGGCCCGTGATGGTCCGGCTGCAACCGATCACATCGACCGTCCGGCGGTGGTCGTCACGAAGGATACCCAATCGCGGAACAAGACGGAGTCCGCCTGCTCTGGCGGCACGTCAGAAAGGGGCGGCTCTGCGGCAGGCGGCGGCCCGCTGAGCACGCTGTTCGACCAGATCGATGGTTTTGGTTCGCTTGCGGCCCAACAGTTTAGCGAGCGTGCGAGCAGCCAGCGAGTGGAAGCGGCACACCCCCGTGAGCCGACCCTGATCTCCTTGGAGCCGGTCAGGGTCAGCTCGCGGGTGCAGGTCTCGATGGTCACGAGGTGGGTGTCGACGGCAAGCGGGGACGGACAGCGATTGGCGTACCGGGCGGCGAACCGGCGCCACCCACCAACTCGGAAGCCGAATCTCACTCCTCGACGGACTGGCGGTCCATTGCAGACCGCCCGTCAAAGCACGACCATGCGTTGCTGCCGAGATTGACTGCTCCGCTGTTGGCGTAGTAGCGAAACGGTCACCTTGGAGCCTTGGCGAAGCCGAGGAAGGCATCCCATCCGGCAGAAGTGAAGACCAGCACCGGCCCGCGCTGGTCTTTGCTGTCTCGGACGGCAACGAGTCCCGGGATGTTGGCAGCGACCTCCATGCAGTTGCCCTGAGAGCTGCTGCGGCTGCTCTTCCGCCAAGCCGCGCCAGTCAGATCAATGCCAGTCAGATCAGTCATGATTTCTCTCCTTGATTGCTTGCATGAGTTTGCGGGACTCCTCAAGGCTCAGGGCTTGATGCGTAAGGGTTTTCCACACCTCGGCGTACGCTCGCACCTCTTCTAGGCGGTCGATGTAGAGGGCTCCCGAGAGTCCTTCGTTGTAGACGGTCGTCGGCTCTGCGGAGCGGGCGCCGTTCGTCGGGAAGTCCAGGATGACGAAGCTGCCAGCGATGGCTGCCTGGCTCAAGCTCTTGCTCAGTGGTAGGAGTCTGACGGACACGTTGGGTGCCGTGCTCGCCTCCACGAGTCGATCGATCTGCCCGGCCATGCCGGGCACGCTGGCGTGTAGGAGCGCCTCCTCGATGATCACTTCCAGGGTGGGGGCGGCCGGCCGCTTTCGGACTAGCAGGCGTTGGCGCTCCGTTCGTAGGCCGACGAGCTTGGCGACCTCTTCGTCGCTGACACCTGGTCGAGTCCGTGCCACCTCGGCGGCATATTCGGGTGTCTGCAACAGGCCGGGCACCAGGGCATGTTCGTAGGTTCGTATCCGGTTGGCTGCGGACTCAAGCCCTACGTACAGCTCGAACCATCGAGGGATGATCTCGCCGTAGGCGTGGTACCAGCCTTTGCTTTTGGACTCCTTGGCGAGGCTGATCAGGACTTCGGTCATCTCCGGTGATGCCCCGTACAGGCGGCACATCTGGTCGACGTCGAGCGCGCGCACGGGGGTCTGCCCTGATTCGATGCGGTACATCTTGGCGCGTGACCACTCGAGGTCAGAGGCCGCAGCTTCCAGGCCGATACCGGCTTGCTCCCGGGCTTGCCTCAGCAGCCGGCCAAGCTCCCGCCGCGGCACCGTCGATCCCGCCTCAGTCATCGGCACCATCCTCCCAGTCTCATGCTGATGCAGCGTTCGACGTGCCGCGAGACGGCTGTTGCATCACCATCCGCTAGTCGCGTCTCAGTCTGATCGTCTCACCAAGAGTGTTGCAAGGTGAATTGATCCTGCCGGATCGTAGCTGGCAGGAAGGCTGATGCACGGACACCGAAGGTGACTTGGATGCCCCGATGGAAGTGGTTCCAGCGCAAGGACGAACCCGTGGACGTCGTAGAGCGCGGGGAGTTCAACCACCATGGCGAGCGTCTGCGGCGATGCTCGTCCGACGTCTTCGTGGGCAGCCCCCACGACGCCGCTGGCTCACGACCACACCCCGCCGACGCAAAGCGGCGTGGGGTGAGCCGATCCGGCGGACAGCAGCAGGGCAGGCACCAGCACACCTGCCGGATTGGTAGCGGTTCGGTGGAGGTCTCGGGTGGGGGTGGGGTCGTCCGCGTCGTGGTGTTCGAGCAGGTTCCGACTACGACTCGTTCGTCGGCGGAGTTGGTGACACCGGAGGAGGTGGCGGACGCCCGCAGGCTGGCAGGGGATGGGCTGGCCGCAGTGCGACGGGCTGCCGGTGTGACTCAGGTGCGCCTGGCACGGATGGTGTCTTGGTCGCGCAGCACGGTGGCCAATGTGGAGATAGCCCGTCAGACGGCGCCAATGGAGTACTGGGCGGCCTGTGATGCGGCCTTGGACGGTGAAGGGGCCTTGCTGGCTGGGTGGGAGCGGCTGGAGGTGTTGTCGCGTCGCCTGCGAGAGCAGAAGGCGGTGGAGCTGTTCCGGCAGCGTTTGGCGCGGCGACAGCTGAGCTGCGCGTGTGGCGATCATCTTCGGTCGCTCGCTGGACCTGGCGCGTCGTTGTCCCTCGAACGCATGTCCGCTGCGCTTGCCGGAGCGGATGGGAGCGATCGTGGATGACGACGATGCGGCGCTGCTCCGGCCGAGGCATCGCCGGCATCGGTCACGCCGGTTCCCAGGTGGTCGGCCCTGCATCTGTCCGGCCTGCCGAATGGAGCGAAAGCGGGAGCGGCAGCCTCCCAACCCTGCGGTGCGGCTCGACGGCTTCCGCCGGCCTCCTGGCATCAGTGCCGCGCCTCCCGACGCGGTGAACCGGGCGGTGGATGGGCCGACGCAAATCGATTGGACCCGCGCGGCCGAGCTCGTGACCCGAGGCCAGCTCGGCCGCGCGCAAGGGATCGCACGAGTGGAAGGAGCTTGTCCCTCTAGCACGTCAGCTCATGGCATCTACCTGTCAGCTCTCACATCGAAGGAGACACGGCACCATGACCGACACGATCACTGGTAATCCGACCATCGAGGCGTACTCCGGCCCGATCGACCTGTCCCGCCCCCACTTCGTGGGCGTCGGCGGTTCCGCAATGTCCGGTCTGGCTCGGCTGCTGGCTGAGCTGGGCCACCAGGTCAGCGGAAGCGACGTGCAGGACTCCGACAGGTTGGCGGCGCTGCGGACGGCCGGCGTCTTGGTGCGCTCGGGGCACGACGCCTCGCACATCGAGGGCGCGAGCTGCGTCGTCTTCACCACCGTTGCGCGGAACACGCCGGAGGTGCGGGCGGCGCGCGCCGCTGGCGTCCCCGTGGTGCACCGGGCGCAGGTGCTCGACAAGCTGGCCGCCGGGCAGCGGCTGGTGGCGGTGTCCGGCTCGCACGGCAAGTCCACCACGGCCGGCATGCTCGCTCACGTCCTGCGCACCCTCGGCGAGGACCCGACCTACCTGATCGGTGCCGACCTGACCGGGCCGGGCTCAGGCGCGCACCTCGGCCGGTCGAAGCTGCTGGTCGCGGAGGCCGACGAGTCGGACCGGTCGTTCCACTTCCTCACCCCGTCGATCGCGGTCGTCACCAACGTGACCGACGACCACCCGGAGAACTTCGTCAGCCACGCCGACGTGCTGCGCGCCTACGTCGGGTTCGGCTGCCGGATCGCGCCGGACGGGTTCCTGATCGTCAACGCCGACTGCGTGGGCGCGACGGTGGCCGCCCAGGTCATCGCCGACGAGCGTCCCGACCTGACGGTGTTGCGGTACGGCCGCGACCGCACGGCGGACGTGCGGCTGTTGGACGTGCACGCCGACGGCTGGTCGGCGTCGGCGACGGTGCGGATGCCCAACGGCACCGAGGTACGACTGACCCTGCCGACCCCGGCGACGCACCACCTGGACAACGCGACGGCGGCCCTGGCGTGCGCGGTGGCCCTGGGCCTGGACCCCGCCGAGGCGGCCGGAGCGGCGTGCACCTTCGGCGGGGTACGCCGCCGGTTCGAGCACATCGACACCCGCGCCGGAGTGACTGTGATCGACTCCTACGCCGACCACCCCAACGAGATCGCGGCCGATCTGCACGCTGCGCGGACCCTGGCCCGGGGGCGGGTGTTCGTGGTGTTCCAGCCCTCCGGACACGCCCGCGTCCTCGCCTTCGGCGAGCGCATCGGGCGGATCCTGGCGGACAACGCCGATCACATCCTGCTCTTGGACGTGCACGGCACCGTGCCGGATGGACAGCCGGTCGCGGACGCCACCGCCATCACGGCGCGGCTGCGCGACGGCGACTACTGCCTGCCGCTGGGCCCCGACCACGCTGCCCGGGTGGTCGCGCGGATGGCCGGACGCGGCGACGTGGTGCTCACGATGGGCACCGGTGACGTGACCGGCTACGGTACGGCGATCCTGGACAGCCTGAGCTGCCGAACCGAGGTAGCCCTGTCCGCCTGATCTTCCCTGTCAGGCAGTGACAGCGCCGGGTTCCTCGATCAGCTTGTCCGCGAGCGCGAGGAGCCCGGCGCTGTTGGCCGCCTTCACCAACACCACATCCCCGGGCCGTAGCCCGTCGCGCAGCAACTCCCACGCCTCGGCCACGCTCGCTGCCCGGTCCACCGTCGTGCCGTTGCCGGCAGCCCCAGCCGCGTACTGCCCGGCCTCCGTCCCGCCGATCGCCACCAGCCATCCGGCCCCGATCTGGGCCACCTGCTGCCCGATCTCCCGGTGCACCTGTGGGGCGTGCTCGCCCAACTCGGCCATCTCGCCCAGCACCGCGACCGCCCGCCGGCCGTCCCCGGTCATCGTGTGCAGGGCACGCAGCGCAGCACGCATGGCGTCGGGGGCGGCGTTGTAGGCGTCGTTGATGACCGTCACGCCGTCGGCGCGGGTGGTGACCTGCATCCGGCCCGGTGACACCGCCTCGGCCCGTGACACCGCGTCGGCCACGGCCTCGATGGGGTGGCCGAGCCCGAGCGCGACGGTGGCGGCGGCCAGGGCGTTGGATGCCTGGTGCAGCCCGTAGAGACGCAACCGCACCTCGGCGGCCTGGCCGTCGTACATCAGCCGGAAGCCGGCCCGGCCCAACTCGTCCATCGTGACGCCCTCGGCGCGTACGTCTGCTGGGTTGTCGATGCCGTAGGTCAGGACGCGGGCGTTGGTGCGGCTCGCCATGGCGGCCACGAACGCGTCGTCGGCGTTGAGCACCGCCAACCCGCCGCCCTGGGCGTCGGGAAGGGCTTCCACGATCTCGCCCTTGGCCTGGGCGATGTTCTCCACCGACCCGAACTCGCCAAGGTGCGCGTGCCCGACCCGGGTCACGACGCTGACGGTGGGCGGGGCGATCCGGGTCAGGTAGGCCACGTGACCGATGCCCCGCGCTCCCATCTCCAACACGAGATAACGGGTGTCGGCGGTGGCGCGGGTGACCGTGTACGGCAGCCCAAGCTCGTTGTTGTTCGACGCCCGGTTGGCCACCGTCTCACCCCAGGTGGGGAGAACCTGGGCAAGGATGTCCTTGGTCGACGTCTTGCCCACCGACCCGGTCACCCCGATCACCATGGTCTGCGGCAACCGATCCACCACCGCACGGGCCAGTCGCCCATACGCCGCCGGAACGTCCTCGACGACCACCGCCGGCACCCCGACCGGCCGTGACGCCAGCACCGCCGCCGCACCAGCCTCGATCGCCTGGGCAGCGTAGTCGTGCCCGTCGACGCACTCACCGGGCAACGCCACGTACATCCCGCCGGGCTCCACCCGCCGGCTGTCGAACACCACCGGCGCCGTCACCGTCACCGCTCCGGGGGCGTCGTGGACGGCTCCGCCGACAACGGCCGCGATCTCTTGCAAGGTCATCGGAAGCACGAGATGAACTTACCGTGCGCAGTCAGCGGGCTGGGCGGGTCGCCGATGGGTGTAACCGGATGTGTGGAGGGCTCCAGCCGACCTGCGCTTCAGTCTCGCCGCCTTCGCGTGAGCATTCTCAGTTCCTTACCGAATCGCGAGACTACCGTCCTGAGGAATGGGCGAAGTGGTGGGGAATTTCGCGCTGGCGGTGTGGACGCGGGAGCGGTCGGTGGGGCGGACGGGACTCGAACCCGTGACCGAGGGATTATGAGTCCCCTGCTCTAACCCGCTGAGCTACCGCCCCGCTACCGCGCCGGATCGTAACCCGCCCCGTCGATCACCGGCCAGCACGAACAGCCTCGTCCGCCGACGGCCGATCGATGATCCAGCACGATGGGCAACGCGAGGATAACAGCACGCAGCCGTCCGCGATGGCCTCAGCCCGGCGCGCGCAGCTCGGCCAGCACCGCCCCGGCGGCACGCCAGCCGCTGGCAACGTCCCTGGCTGGACGGCGCAGGTCGCCGCGCTGGGTGCGTACCCGATGGGGGTTGACCTCGGCGACCGGCGTGCGCAGCTCGACCAGGTCGGCGGGCGGCGGCGCGGCGATCGCCCGGGGCAGCGCCCCCATCCCCCGCGCCGGCACGCCGATGCGCCCCGCGCGAACGAGCGCAGCACCATCGCCAGCACGTGGCTGGAGGCCCCCAGCGCCCGGTCGACGAGCACGCCGGACAGGACCCGGCCGCAGCAGCTCCTCGATGATCGCGCCGGACAGGTCGGCGCGGCGCAGCCGGCGGGCCGCGGCGAGGCCGCCGCCGACGACGATGACGACGTCGGTCTCAACGGGCATCGCGCGCCTCCCGGTCCGTGCGGCCCAGCCGGCCGGGCCACCAGATCCGGGCCCCGATGTCGTACGACAGGGCAGGCACCAGCAGCGAGCGGACGACGATGGTGTCGATCAGGACCCCGACGGCGACGGCGACGCCAAGCTCGACGAGGACGACCAGCGGCAGCACGGCGAGTGCGGAGAACGTCGCGGCGAGCACGATGCCGGCGGAGGTGATGACGCCGCCGGTGACGGCGAGGCCGGCGAGCACGCCGGGGCGGGTGCCCCGGTGCACCGACTCCTCGCGGACCCGGCTCATCAGGAAGATGTTGTAGTCGATGCCGAGGGCGACGAGGAAGACGAACGCGAACAGCGGAAACGACTGGTCGACACCGGGGAAGTCGAGCACGTGCCGGAAGATCAGCGCGCACAGCCCGAGCGTGGCGAGGAACGACAGCACCACGGTCGCGATGAGCAGCAGCGGGGCGAGCAGTGCGCGCAGCAGCAGTGCCAGGATGACCGCGATCACCAGCAGCACCACGGGGATGATCACGTTGCGGTCCCGGGCGGACGCGTCGGAGGTGTCCACGTTGATCGCGGTGAACCCGCCGACGACCGAGTCCGAGCCGGGTACGCCGTGCACGGCCTCGCGGAGGGCGCGGATGGTCCGCTCCGCGCCGTCGCTGTCGGGCGGGTCGGCGAGGGTGGCCTCGAACTGGACGCGGCCGTCGACCACCTTCGGCGGGGCGTTCGGGTCGGGCGGGCCGGCCTGGCTGCGCTGGGTGACGGGGCGGACGGCGGCGACGCCGGGCACCCGCTGGGCCGCCTCGGCGACCTGCTGGGCGCTGGCCTGGTCGGTGAAGATGGTGGCCGGGCTGCCGGTGCCGGCCGGGTAGTGCGCAGCGATGACGTCCTGGCCGGCGACGGAGTCGGTGCGCTGGGTGAACAGGTCGGTCTGGCCGAGGGTGGTGACGCCGAGCTGGGTCAGGCCGATGGTGAGCAGGGCCAGCACGGCGGCGGTGGCGAGCCAGACGACCCGGGCCCGACGGGCGACGAAGCCGGCGATGCGGCTCCAGAGGCCGTGCTCGGTCTGCGGGTCGGCCCGATCGGCGGCGGGCCGGCGCGGCCAGAACGCCCACCGTCCGCCGAGCACCAGCAGTGCGGGCAGGAAGGTCAGCATGACCAGCAGGGTGGCGGCGATGCCGATGGCCGCGACCGGGCCGAGCGCCCGGTTGGAGTTGAGGCTGGACAGCAGCAGGCAGAGCAGGCTGACGATGACGGTGCCGCCGGAGGCGATGATCGCCGGGGCGGCTCCCCGCCAGGCGGCCCGCATCGCGGCCCAGGGGCGCTCGTGCCGGTGCAGTTCCTCGCGGTAGCGGGCGATGAGCAGCAGCGCGTAGTCGGTGCCCGCGCCGAAGACGAGGACGGTGAGGATGCCCTGCGCCTGGCCGTTGAGCTTGACCACGTCGTGGTCGGCGAGGAGGTAGACGAAGACCGCCGCGAGGGCGTACGACGTCGCGGCGGCGAGCAGCGGAAAGATCCAGAGCACCGGGCTGCGGTAGACGACCAGCAGGATGATCAGCACCACGCCGAGGGTGACCAGCAGCAGCGGCCCGTCGATGGCGCCGAAGACCTCGATGAGGTCGGCGAGCAGCCCGGCGGGCCCGGCGACGTCCACGGTGAGCCCGTCCCGGTCGTCGCCGACGATGGCGCGCAGTTCGTCGACGACCTGCCCGATCCGTTCCCCCTCGGCCGCGTCGATCGGCACGACCACCTGAAGGGCCTGGCCGTCCTGGCTGGGCACGGGCGGCGGGAGCGGTGCGACGACGCCAGGGACCCGGGCGAACCGGGCGGTGTCGGCGGCGGCCCGCTGCCGGTCGGCGTCGGTGATCCCGGTGGTACGCGCGTAGACCACGAGCGCCGGGGTGGTCTCCCGGTCGGCGAACCCGGCAGTCAGGTCCTGCGCCCGGGTGGCCTCGGCCTCGGTGGGCAGGAAGGAGGCGTTGTCGTTGGTCGCGACCTCCCCCAGCTTCCCGGCGTACGGCCCGGCCACGCCGCCGACGACCAGCCAGCCGATCACGACCAACGCCGCGACCAGCGTGGCGATGCCGCCCCGTCTTCCGGCCAATTCACCCACCCACCTCTTGAATCGACGCAGCGATCGACTCAGCGGGAGTCCGAGTCGACATCGACCATCCTGCCGGCCGAGCGCGCCCGGGCGGGCCGAAACCGTCCCGTTGCCCCCATCCCGACCCGCGCCCACGCCGCAGCCCCGACTCGGGCGGGCTCACGACCCAGCCGCGCTCGCGCCTAGCTCTCGCCGGCCGGGCCGGGAGGGTGAGAGGGGAACCCTTCTCTACCGCAGGCATTAACAGTGGGCCCTTCCTTACACCAAACACGCGCAATGCGAGAAGGCCCGCCGGCGGGGCCGGCGGGCCTTCTCGCTGCGCTGCTCCCCCCTTTTGACTCGAACCAAAAACCTGCCGGTTAACAGCCGGCTGCTCTGCCAATTGAGCTACGGGGGACCGCTCGCCGCCCGGGATCGGATCTCTCCGGCACCCTCGGCGACGGCACAAGAGTACAGGATTCACCCGGGGTTTGGTCCAGGGGGTTCGGCCGCGGGACGCGCCGGGACCGGGGACCTCCGAAGCGCCCGACAAGCAGACAATTCGTCATCCGGGCACCACCAGGTATGAGCGCGGTGGAGGATGGGTAGTTAGCTGCCGACAGAGGACGTAGGCGCGAAAGCTCGTCGCCCGCGGGGTCCGCCCCGGGGAGGCGACGGCGCGTCAGGTACGGAAGGAGCCGCCATGCGCGGAAAGATCATGTTTCTTGGCGGGCTGGCTGCGGGATTCGTCCTGGGCGCCCGTGCCGGCCGGGAGAAGTACGAGGAGCTGGTCGTCCGGGGCCGCAAGGTGCTCGACCACCCGACCGTCCAGGAGGCGGCCGGCGTCGCGCAGGCCCAGGCCAACCGGCTCTACAGTGAGGGCAGGGACAAGCTCAGCCAGTCCAGGCTCGGCGAGAAGCTGAGCAGCAACGGCGGCAGCAGCGGCAGCAAGCATGAGCTGACCGCCGCCGACAAGCCGTTCGCGGGCACCCCGGCGACGGTCGGCGCGAAGGCGGGCAGCGGCTCGTCGGGCACCGGCTCGTCCGGGTCGACCGCGAGCGGGTCGGCCTCCGGCGGTGGCTCGGCCCGGACGAAGCCGTCCGGCACGGGCACCAACGGCAGCACGATCTGACCCACGGTTCGCAGCGGGCCGGCCACCTCCGGGTGGCCGGCCCGTCTGCCGTCTCCGCCCCCGAGCGGAGGTGCCGGACCCGGCCAGCAGCAGCCACCCGGCCCGACGGGGACGCCGCCGAGCGGTGGCGAGCGCAACCCGAGCCGACCCGGGCGGGGCCGCATCCGGGGTAACCGGGCGCGGCCCCGCCCCGCGTCCGGGGTGACCTGGCACTCGTTGCCCCCCTCGACGGGCGCGGCCCAGGGGCGACGGGGGAGGATTCCGGACGGAGGTGGTCTGAGATGACGTACGACGGCCCGGACAGCGCCGACCAGGCCCGGCTGCTGCGGCTGCTCCGCGACGACGGCCCGCGCTCCCGGGTCGAGCTCGGCGACGCCGCTGGCCTCACCCGGGCGCGGCTCGTCGCGGAGATCGACCGCCTGGTCGCCCTTGGCCTGGTGGAGACCGCCGGCCCGGCCGCGTCCCGGGGCGGTCGCCGCTCGTCGCTGCTGCGCATCGCCGGCGGGGTCCGCTTCGCCGGGATCACGATCGGCCCCCGGGAGATCGACGTCGCGCTCACCGACGGCGAGCTGACCGTCCTGGCCCGGCGCCGCGAGCCCGTCGACGTCCGCCTCGGCCCGGAACCGACCATCGCCCGTACGCTCGAACTGCTCGGCAAGGTCCGCGCGAACCTCGGCCTGGGCCGGTTGACCGGGGTGGGGATGGCCCTGCCCGCCCCGGTCGCGTTCCGTGAGGGTGCCCCGGTCTCCCCGCCGGCCCTGCCCGGCTGGCACGGGTACGGCGTCCGCGACGCGCTCGCCGCCCGGCTGGGCTGCCCGGTGCTGGTCGACAACGACGCCAACGTGATGGCGCTCGGCGAGCAGCACGCCGGCACCGGCCGCGCCTTCGACGACTTCCTCTACGTCAAGCTCGGCACCGCCATCGGCTGCGGCCTGGTGCTCGGCGGGAGGCTGCACCGGGGCGCCACCAGCGGCGCCGGCGGCATCGGGCACCTGCGGCTCGGCGACGGCGGCCCGATCTGCGCCTGCGGCGAGGCCGGCTGCCTGGAGGCGTACTGCTCGGACGGGGCCCTGGTCCGGGAGGCGCTCGCGGCGGTCGACTCCGGACGGTCGCCGGCGCTCGCCGCCCGGCTGGCCGAGGCCGGCGCGCTCACCGTGGCGGACGTGGGGCGGGCGACGGTGGCCGGCGACGCCGCCGCGCAGGCGCTGGTCCGCGACGCGGCCCGGCGGCTCGGCCGCGTCCTGGTCGGGCTGGTCAGCTTCGTCAACCCGGGCATCGTGATCATCGGCGGGACGGCCGCGGGCCTCGGGCCCACGATGCTCGCCGAGATCCGGTCGGTGGTCTACCGGCAGTCGCCGCCGCTGGCCACCGGCAACCTGCCGATCGTCCTGTCCGACCTGGACGACACCGCCGGCGTGGTGGGCGCGGCCCGCCTGGTCAGCGACGACGTCTACGCCGCGCCCTGACCGGCGGCACGACGCCGGGGGTGACCGGCGCGGCCGGCCGGACCCGGGCGGGTCCGGCCGGCGCGTACGGCTCAGCCCGTGTGGCTGCTGAACGCCACGTCGTCGGCTCAGTCCTTGTTGCTGCTGAACGCGGCGTCGAAGGCCGCCGACGGGGCGTCGAAGGCGAGCCGCCGGACGAACTGCAACGCCTCGGGCGCACCCACCAGGCGGTCCATCCCGGCGTCCTCCCACTCGACGGAGATGGGGCCGGCGTAGCCGATGGCGTTCAGCGCCCGGAAGCAGTCCTCCCACGGCACGTCGCCGTGCCCGGTGGAGACGAAGTCCCAACCCCGGCGCAGGTCGGCCCAGGGCAGGTGGGACGCCAACCGGCCGCGGCGGCCGTCGCCGGTGCGCACCTTCGCGTCCTTGCAGTCGACGTGGTAGATCCGGTCGGCGAAGTCGAAGATGAAGTTCACCGGGTCCAGCTCCTGCCAGACGAAGTGCGACGGGTCCCAGTTCAGCCCGAACGCGGGCCGGTGCCCGATCGCCTCCAGGGTCCGCTTCGTCGTCCAGTAGTCGTACGCGATCTCGCTGGGGTGGACCTCGTGGGCGAAGCGCACCCCCACCTCGTCGAAGACGTCGAGGATCGGGTTCCACCGGTCGGCGAAGTCCTGGTAGCCGCGCTCGATCATCTCCGGCGGCACCGGCGGGAACATCGCCAGGGTGTGCCAGATCGACGAGCCGGTGAACCCGACGACGGTGTCCACGCCCAGCTTCGCCGCCGCCCGCGCGGTGTCCTTGATCTCCTCGGCGGCCCGCTGGCGTACCCCCTCCGGCTCGCCGTCGCCCCAGATCCGGGCGGGCAGGATCCCCTGGTGCCGCTCGTCGATCGGGTGGTCGCAGACGGCCTGGCCGACCAGGTGGTTGGAGATCGTGAAGACCTTCAGGTTGTGCTTCGCCAGGGTCGCGAGCTTCCGTTCGACGTACGAATCGTCGGCGAGGGCCTTGTCGACCTCGAAGTGGTCGCCCCAGCAGGCGATCTCCAGCCCGTCGTAGCCCCACTCGGAGGCGAGCCGGCAGACCTCGTCGAACGGAAGATCGGCCCACTGGCCGGTGAAGAGCGTGATGGGTCGCGCCATGAGTCCTACTCCCCTGAGGTGGTGATGGGGGATTCCGTGTGCGTGACCGGGGCGAGGGTGGCCGGGTGGGGCCGGGCTGGTGCATGGCGGCCGGGGCGGGGTGCCGGTGGGCGCTGGGCAGCGCCTGGGCCCAGCGGGTTGCGCCTCCCGCCGGGTCACCGGCAACCGCGTACGGTCGCCGCCGCTCACTCTATGGCCGCCTGCGGCGGTTAGGAAGGGCCCCCTGTACGACAGAATGCGACAACAAGGGGCCCTTCCTTGCATCTAGCTAGGGCAGGGTCCACTTCTGGTTGGCGCCGCCGTGGCAGGACCACTGGTGCACGATCGCGCCGTCGGCGGAGTTGTTGCCCGAGACGTCGAGGCACTTGCCGGACTGGGTGTTGCGCAGGCTCCCGTCGGCCTGCGCCGCCCACCGCTGGGGGCCACCACCGTTGCAGGACCAGAGCTGGACCTTCGCCCCGTCGGCCGAGGAGCCGCCGTTGACGTCCAGGCACTTGCCCAACGACCGGATCGTGCTGTCCGTGCCCACCGTCCACTGCTGACCGGCGGCGCCGTTGCAGGTGTACAGCTGGATCTGGGTGCCGTCGGCCGAGGAGCCGTTGCGCACGTCCAGGCACTTGCCGGCCAACCCGACGACCCGCCCGGTGCGGGTCGGCGGCGGGTTCGTACCGCCCAACTCCTTGATCCGGATGTTGCGGAACGACACGTCGTCGCCGGGGCCGTGGTTCTGGATGCCGACATAGCCGGCGAGCGAGCGGGCCGGGTCGGTGTTGGTGAAGTCGTTGATCTTCACGCCGTTGAGCAGGACCTGGAGCCGCTCCCCCTCGACCAGCAGCTCGTAGGTGTTCCACTCCCCCGGCGGGTTGAGCGCCGCGTCCCTGAGGGCCAGGTCGGCGGACTTGACCCCGTAGATCGCGCCGGTGGTGCGGTCGGCGGCGTCGGTGGCGTCGATCTGCACCTCGTAACCGTTGGTCATCGCCGAGTTCGGGTCGCTGGAGGCGGGGAAGCCGACGAACACCCCGGAGTTGTCGTCCCCGGCCGCCCGCCAGTCCAGCTTCAGCGAGTAGTTGGTGAACTGCTTCGCGTTGTACCAGTACAGGCCGAGGCCGTCGTAGGAGCTGAGGGTGGCGTCGGCGTTGGTGAACCCTCCCGGCCCCGCCTGGGTCCAGCCGGTCGTGGAGCCGTTGTAGAGGGCGGTGTAGCCGGTCTCGGGCCGGCAGTCGGCCTTCGTCCGGCCGGCCGCGTACCGGATGCCGCCGAGCAGGTGGGCGCGGAACGCCTGCTCGGAGTACGACGACTGGGTGTGGCCGGCGCCGGTGTAGAAGGACCGGCCGCCGCTGTACGTCTTGCACCAGGCGTGCGGGTGGTCGCCGCCCATCGCCCCGCCGGAGTACGACGTCTCGTCGAGGCTGGCCAGCACGTGCGCGGTGGAGCGGGCGTTGGTGCGGTAGTCGTACCACTCGTCGGTGCGGGTCCAGGTCGGGCCGAGGTGCGCGGTGGCCGCGTGCGCCCGGTCCTCCACCTTCACCCGGGCCTGCTGGATGGCCGGGTGGGAGGCGAACCAGGCGCCGACGAGGTTGCCGTAGAACGGCCAGTTGTACTCGGTGTCGGCGGCGGAGTGCACGCCGACGTAGCCGCCGCCGGAGCCGATGTACGACTCGAACGCCGCCTGCTGGGTGTCGTTGAGCACGTCGCCGGTGGTGTTGAGGAAGATCACCGCCTCGAAGCGGGCCAGGTTGGCGGTGGTGAACTGGGCGGCGTCCTCGGTGGCGGTGACGGTGAAGCTGTTGGCCGCGCCGAGCTCACGGACGGCCTGGGTGCCCACGGCGATGGAGTCGTGCCGGAACCCGGCGGTCTTGGAGAAGACCAGCACGTCGTACGGGGCGTCGGCGGCCGACGCCGGGGTGGCCGGGGCGGTGCAGGCGAGTACGGCCAGGGCGGCGGTGGCCGCGCCGAGGAGGGGACGGAGGAGTCTTCGCATGTCGTTCTCCTGGGTGTGGTGGCGGTGCGGTCCCCCGCCGGAGGCGGGGGACCGCAGGTGTGCCTAGGGCAGGGTCCACTTCTGGTTGGCCCCGCCGTGGCAGGCCCACAGGTGCACGACCGTGCCGTCGGCGGAGTTGTTGCCCGAGACGTCCAGGCACTTGCCCGACGGGGTGTTGCGCAGCGAGCCGTCGGACTGCGCCGCCCACTGCTGCGCCGCACCACCGTGGCAGGTCCAGAGCTGGACCTTCGCCCCGTCGGCCGAGGAGCCGCCGTTGACGTCCAGGCACTTGCCCAACGACCGGATCGTGCTGTCCGTGCCCACCGTCCACTGCTGACCGGCGGCGCCGTTACAGGTGAACAACTGGACCTGGGTGCCGTCGGCCGACGACCCGTTACGCACGTCCAGGCACTTGCCGGCCAACCCGACGACCCGCCCGGTGCCGTTCGTCGGGGGCGGCGCGGTGCCGGTGTTCAGGGTGAACGCGTCGACGTCGTACAGCGTCCCGGAGCCACCGGCGAAGGTGAGGTAGAGGGTGGTGGTGCCGGTCGGCGGGTTGGTGATCGCCCCGGTGACGGTGGTGAAGGTCTCCCACGACCCGGTCACCGGGACGGTCACCGAGCCGAGCACCGTGCCGGTCGGCGAGCCGGTGCGGATCTGGAGCGTGCCGCCCGCGCCGGCCGAGGAGACCCGGGCGGTGAACGAGGTCGCGTTCCCGATCCGGTACGGCTCGAAGGCGATCCACTCCCCGTTCTGGATGTCGCCCACGGTCTTGCCGCCCTCGGCGGTGGTCTTGTCGTAGGTGCTGATGCCGGACGAGGTCTTGAAGTGCTCGGCCTGCCGGTGCCGGGGCTGGAGGATGTGCTGGGTGTGTGTGGTCAGGCCGCCGGCGTCGGTGTACTCGGCGTCGAAGACGGCGAAGATGTTCGCCGCGTCGTCGTGCTCGCCGTCGACGGGGATGGTGATGTTGCCGGAGCAGCCGTTCTGCGAGGCGATCTGGTGACCGTGCTGGTCGTGGCCGAGCACGTAGGTCATCTTGACCTTGGCGCAGTCGATCGTGCCGTCCTCGGGGTCGGTGACGGTGATGCTGAACGGCACGGTGTCACCGAAGGAGAACAGACTGCCGTTGGCCGGCCCGGTCACGGTGACCGTCGGGGCGGTGTTGCCGACGTTGACCGTCACGCTGGTGGAACCGGTCGCGCCCTGCGGGTCCCGCACGGTGAGCGTCGCGGTGTACGACCCGTTCGCGGTGTACGTCTTCGTCGGGTTGGCCGCCGTGGAGGTGGTGCCGTCGCCGAACGCCCACGAGTAGGTCAGCGCCGCGCCCTCGGGGTCGGCGGACCCGGCGGAGGAGAAGTTCACGGTCAGCGGCGCCGGCCCGGAGGTCCGGTCGGCGCTGGCGCGGGCGGCGGGCGCCCGGTTGCCGACGCCGACGTAGTCGAAGCGGTAGAGGGCCGAGTTGGCGTCGCCGTTGTAGTAGCCGGTGCCGTAGTCGAGCAGGTAGTACGCCCCGTCGGGGCCGAACGCGGAGTCCATCACCTGCTTGCCCACCCAGGGGAAGCTGTCGATGGTGCCGGGCGACCCGTCGGCGTTGAGGTGGATCGGCTTGATCCAGCCCCGGCCGAACTCGGTGGCGAAGAACTGCCCGTCGAAGGACTGCGGGAACTTCGTCGCCGAGGGGTTGTCGGGGTCGAACCGGTAGACGGGGCCGGCCGCCGGCGACTCGGAGCCGGTGCCGAACGCGGGCGGGCTGCCGGAGTCGCCGCCGTACTTGATCCAGGACGCCTTGGCCGGCGGGAGGGTGCCCTGACCGGTGTTGCGGAACGAGTTGTTGGTCGGCCCGCCGGTGCAGTTGAACTTGGGCCCGGTGGAATTGCTGTTGAAGTCCCACTCGTTGTACGTCTCGGCGGTGGTGTTGGTGCCGGTGCAGTACGGCCAGCCGTAGTTGCCGGGGCCGGTGACCCGGTTGAACTCGACCTGGCCGGAGGGCCCCCGGTTGGAGTTGGTGCTGCCGGCGTCCGGCCCGTAGTCGCCGACGTAGACGACGCCGGTGGCCTTGTCGACGCTGATCCGGAACGGGTTGCGGAAGCCCATCGCGTAGATCTCCGGGCGGGTCTGCGCGGTGCCGGGCGGGAAGAGGTTGCCGGCCGGGATCGAGTACGTGCCGTCGGCGTTCATCTTGATCCGCAGGAGCTTGCCGCGCAGGTCGTTGGTGTTTCCGGCGCTGCGCTGCGCGTCGTACGCCGGGTTGCGGTTGGTCCGCTCGTCGAGCGGCGAGTAGCCGGCGGAGTCGAACGGGTTGCTGTCGTCGCCGGTGGACAGGTAGAGGTTGCCGGCGGCGTCGAAGTCGATGTCGCTGCCGACGTGGCAGCAGATGCCCCGGTCGGTCGCGACGTCCAGCACGTCGACCTTGCTGGACATGTTGAGGGTGAAGTCGGCGTTCAGGGTGAAGCGGGACAGCCGGTTCACGCCCTGCCAGGCGGACCAGTTGGTGCCGGTGGCGGGTGCGTCGCCGCCGGGGGTGGACAGCGGCGGCGCGTAGAAGAGGAAGATGTGACGGTTGGTGGCGAAGTTCGGGTCGACCCCGAGGCTCTGCATCCCATCCTCGTCGTGGGTGTAGACGGGGATCGTGCCGACGACCGTGGTGTTGCCGGCGGCGTCGGTGCGCCGCAGCGTGCCGTTGCGGGCGGTGTGCAGCACCGACCGGTCCGGCAGCACGGCCAGCGACATCGGCTCGCCCATCTCGGAGACGCCGCGGGCCAGCTCGACCTGCTGGAAGTCGCTGGCGTTGATGGTGTGCGCGGCGGCCGGCGCCGCCGACACGGCGACGGCGGTGGCCGCGGCGACCACCGTGAGCAGGGCGGTGCCCGCCGCCCCCCAGCTCCGTGCCGGACCGTGGTGACCGGCGGCGCGGTGGTGGTTACGAAGTCTTCTGTACATGCAGGGGTGCCCTCTCTGGCCGGTGATGGCGGGGCGCGTCATCGCGCCGGATACCGCGGCGGACGTCCCTTCGGCACACCGGTGGACGTTCCTCGGCGGGCTGCGCTCGTCGACAGGGTCGAGACCATCGGCACACAGGGGACAGAGATGGCGGCCGGCAGTTGACGACGAGGGCACCGCGCCCACTGGAGACACCTCGTCGAATCGATTCGCAGCACAATCACATTAATCGATCTGCGCGGATGTGTCGAGGATGTTTCGACAATGTGCGCCCGCCGCCGGGCCGGCGGCGGGCGTCAGACCGTCCGGATGATCGTCCGGGCGGCCAGCCCGGCGAGCGCCTCCCGCGCAGCGGGGGCGAGCGGCGCATCGGCCAGGGCACGCAGGCCCGCCTCGGCGCGGACCCGGATCATCCGCTCGATCTCCTCCCGGGCCCCCGTGGCCTCGATGATGGCCCGCAGCTCGGCGGCACCGTCGTCGTCCAGGTCGGCGTTGCCGAACAGCTCCCGCAGCCGGGCGCCCTGCGCCCGGTCCGCCGCCTGCCGGGCCAGCGCCATCATCACCGTCGGCTTGCCCTCGCGCAGGTCGTCCAGGACGGACTTGCCGGTGACCTGCGGGTCGCCGAAGACGCCCAGCACGTCGTCGCGGAGCTGGAAGGCATCGCCGAGCGGGTCGCCGAACTCGGCCAGCGCCTCCGCCAGCTTCGGCGGGCCGCCGGCCAGCGCCGCGCCGATCTGCAACGGCCGGGTCACCGTGTACCGGGCGGCCTTCAGCCGGATCACGGTCAGCGCGCTGGCCACCGAGCCGTCGCCCACCCCGGAGACCAGGTCCAGATACTCCCCCGCGATCACCTCGGTGCGCATCAGCGCGAACACCGCGTACCCGCGCAGCAGCTCGGCGCGGCGCAGCCCGCACTCGTGGAACATCTGGTCCGCCCAGGCGGCGCAGAGGTCGCCGCAGAGCAGGGCGGTGTTGCGCCCGTACGCCTCCGGGTCGCCCCGCCACGCCGAGCGGGCGTGCAGGTCGGCGAAGAGGCGGTGCACCGACGGCGCGCCCCGGCGCCGGTCGCTGCGGTCCAGGATGTCGTCGTGGATCAGCGCGAAGGCGTGGAACAGCTCCAGCGCCGCCGAGGCGACCAGGATCGGGGTGCCGTCCCCGCCGTCGTCCTCACCGCCGGCGGCCCGCCAGCCCCAGTAGCAGAACTGCGGGCGCAGCCGCTTGCCACCGGCCAGGACGAACCGGTGCAGGGCGGCGAAGATCCCCCGGGGTGCGCCGTCCGGCCAGTCCGGGGCCTGCCGGTCGAGGAAGGCGGCCAGCTCGGTGTCGACCCGGGTGCGCAGGCCGCTCGCGTCGCTGGGCGCGGCCGTCACCGTCATGTTGTTTCTCCCTGTTCAGTGGCGAAGCCGGTTCACCCGTGGTGGGTCAGGCCGGCCAGCTCCAGCAGCAGCGCCTTGACCTCGGTCGCCGCCACCGCGTCGCGGGCCGGGCCGGGGTCGGAGCAGAGCAGCACCGGACCGTCGGCCGGGTCGGCCGGCAGCCGGCCGTGCGACCCGCGCACCGCCCGCGCACCGGCGTCCAGCCCCACCACGCTCATCAGGTACCGCATACCCAACTTCTTTCGGGCCAGCGCGGTGGCGGCCCGGCGTTTCGCCGCGCCCGGGGCCGCCGGGTCGAAGAACAGCTCGGCGGGGTCGTACCCGGGCTTACGGTGGATCTCCACGAGCCGGGCGAAGTCGGGGGCGCGGGCGTCGTCGAGCCAGTAGTAGTACGTGAACCAGGCGTCCGGCTCGGCCACCAGCACCAGTTCGCCGCTGCGCGGATGGGCCAGCCCGTACGCGGCCTGCCCGTCGGCGTCGAGCACCTCGGCCACCCCGGGCAGCCCCGCGCAGAGCTTCGCCACCGCCGGCACGTCGGCCGGGTCGCGGACGTACACGTGGGCGATCTGGTGGTCGGCCACGGCGAACGCCCGGGACGTCCACGGGTCCAGGTATTCCATACCGGCCTGGGTGTGCACCCGCAGCAGCCCCTCGGCGCGCAGCAGCCGGTTGACGTCCACCGGGCGGGAGACGTCGGTGATGCCGTACTCGGACAGGGCCACCACCGTGGCGTCGCGAGCCCGGGCGGCGCCGATCAGCGGCCCGAGCGCCCTGTCCAGCTCCGCCGCCGCGGCGGCGGCCTGCGGCGAGGACGGCCCGAACCGTTGCAGGTCGTAGTCCAGGTGCGGGACGTAGACCAGGGTCAGGTCGGGGGCGTGGTCGGCGAGGATCTGCTCGGCCGCCCGGCAGATCCACGCCGACGACGGCAGCCCGGCCCCCGGCCCCCAGTACGTGAACAGCGGGAAGGTGCCCAACTTCGCGGTCAGCTCGTCGTGCAGCTCGGGCGGGTCGGTGTAGCAGTCCGGCTCCTTGCGGCCGTCGGCGTGGTAGACCGGGCGGGGGGTGACCGTCCAGTCCACGTCCGCGCCCATGGCGTACCACCAGCAGACGTTGGCCACCGTGTAGCCCGGCTCGACCCTGCGGGCGGCCTGCCACAGCTTCTCCCCGCCGACCAGGGCGTTGTGCTGCCGCCAGAGCAGCACCTCGCCGAGGTCCCGGAAATACCAGCCGTTGCCGACGATGCCGTGCCCGGCCGGCGGCTCGCCGGTGAGGAACGTGGACTGCACCGAGCAGGTGACCGCCGGCAGCACCGTGCCCAGCGGCGCGGTGAACCCGCCGTCGGCCACCGACCGCAGCCGGGGCATGTGGGCCAGCAGCCGCGGCGTCAGGCCCACCACGTCCAGCACCACCAGTCTCCTGCTCACCGCAGCACCCCCGTCCCAAGTGATGTGAGGCCCACGGCGACCAGCTCGTCGCGGGCGAAGGCCAGCTCGGCGGCGATCCCCGCGGCCAGCTCCGCGTCGTCGCGGGGCCGCCGCTGGACCGGCAGCACCCCCCAGGTGTACGTCTCGACGTCGAGGTGGTCGCAGCCGGCGACCGGGCCGGCGAACAGCGCGGCCAGCGCGGCGCGCAGCACCGGCACGGTCGCGGTCAGCGGCGGCTCGGGCGGGGCGTGCAGCGGCACGTGGTAGTGCACCCGCCACGCGCCGGGCAGCCGGGCGGCCAGGGCCGCGTCGAGGTCGTCGGCGGCGTACGCCGGGTCGGCAGGGTCGGCGGCGTGGCCGCAGCCGGCGGCACGGGTCTGGTGCAGGAAGCGCGGCTCGACCCAGCGGCGCAGCGCCTCCGCAGCACCGGCCGGGGCTTCGATCGCGGCGGACACCTGCACCTTCACCACCGGCAGCCCGGCGGCGGCGAGCCGGCCCAGGGCGGCGGCCGGCTCCTCCCACGCGCAGGCCAGGTGGGCCAGGTCCAGGCAGACGCCGAGCCGCTGCGGGTCGGTGCCGGCGAGCAGGGCGGCTGCCTGGCCGGTGGACTCCACCACGCAGCCCGGTTCCGGTTCGAAGCCGACCCGCACGGTGCGGCCGGTGTCCCGCTCGACGGCGGCCAGGCCGGCGGCCAGCGCGTCGAGCCGCCGCCGCGCCGCGTCGGCCCGGCCGGCGTCCCACGGGTTGCGCCAGGCCAGCGGCAGGGTGGACACCGAGCCCCGGGCCGCGTCGTCGGGCAGCAGGTCGGCGAGCACCCGGGCCAGGTCCAGGGTGTACGCGAGCCGCTCGGGCGTCGTCCAGTCCGGGTGGTAGACGGCGTGCTTGACCACCGGGGCCTGGAACGCCGCGTACGGGAAGCCGTTGAGCGTCACCACCTCCAGCCCGCGCGCGGTCAGCTCGGCGCGCAGCCGGCGGCGGGCCGCCGGGTCGGCGGCGAGCGCGGCGGCCACCGGGGCGGCCAGCCACAGCCCCAGCCCGAGCCGGTCGGCGTCGAGGGCGCGGCGCACCGGCACCGCGTAGGTGTCCAGTTGGGCGAGGATGCCGGCGAGATCCTCGGCCGGGTGCACGTTGGTGCAGTAGCCGAGGTGGACGGTCTCGCCGCCGCCGTGGCGCAGCCGCATCAGCTGCCGCCGCGCAGGATCGAGTTGCCGGCGAACGTGCCGCCCGCCGGGGCGGGTCGCCCCGCCCCGCTGCCCGCCGACGGCCCGGCGGCCCCGGCCGGGGCGTCGGCGTCGGCGAGGCCGGTCAGGTCGAGCCGGCCGGACTGGCCGTAGAACTCGGCCGGGTTGCGCCACAGCACCCGGTCGACGTCGTCGGCGGTGAACCCGGCCAGCAGCATCGCCTCGCCGGTGGCCCGGGTCAGCAGCGGGTCGGAACGGCCCCAGTCGGCGGCCGAGTTCACCAGCATCCGTTCGGTGCCGTGCAGCCGCAGCAGCTCCACCATCCTCGGCGGCGACATCTTGGTGTCGGGATAGATGGAGAAGCCCAGCCAGCAGCCGGTGTCCCGGACCAGGCCGGCGGTCACCTCGTTGAGGTGGTCGAGGACCACCCGGCCCGGGTCGATGCCGGACTCGGCGACCACGGCGAGGCTGCGCTCCACGCCCCGGGCCTTGTCCCGGTGCGGGGTGTGCACCATGGCCGGCAGACCGTGGGCGACGGCCAGGGCGAGCTGGGCGGCGAACGCCTCGTCCTCGGCCGGGGTCATCGAGTCGTACCCGATCTCGCCGACCGCCACCACGCCGTCCTTCTCCAGGTAGCGGGGCAGCAGGTCGAGCACCGGCCGGCAGCGCGGGTCGTTGGCCTCCTTCGGGTTCAGCGCGATGGTGGCGTGGTGCCGGACGCCGAACTGCGCGGCCCGGAACGGCTCCCACCCGATGATCGAGTCGAAGTAGTCGGCGAAGCTGTCCGGGCTGGTGCGCGGCTGCCCCAGCCAGAACGCCGGCTCGACCACCGCCCGGACCCCGGCGGCGGCCATCCGCTCGTAGTCGTCGGTGGTGCGCGAGGTCATGTGGATGTGCGGGTCGAAGATGCGCATGGTCACGCCTTCCGGGCGTCGGACGGTACGGCGGCGGGGCTCGCGGCGGGGAACCCGGTGGCGGCGGTGAGCCGGTCGAGCAGGGCGGCGGCATCGGCCGGCACGTCGCGGCCGGCGGCCCGCCGCTCGGCGGCGAGCCCGCCCAGCATCGCGGCCAGTTCCGCGTCGGCGCGGGCGTCGAGGTCGTGCACCACGACCAGCGGCACGCCGGTGAAGACGCACTTGAGCACGGCCTGCCGCCAGGCGTCCGCGTCGAGGTGCCGGGCGTACGGACCGAGGGCGGCGGTGATCAGCCGGGTGTCGTTGGTGCGGATCGCGTCGTGCAGCAGCGGCTCGCACTCCGCGCCGATCGGCAGCAGCGGCAGGGCCCGCAGCACGGCCCGCTTCTCGGCGGCGTCGCCGTACCGGTAGACGTCGGCGGCGTGGCCGGCGTGGCCGGCGGGCAGCGCCGCCAGCAGCAGCGCCCGGGCGGCCTCGTCGGCCGTCCAGCCGGGGGCGTCGGGCAGCGGGTCCCGGCCGCAGCGGCGGGCGGCGGCGGCGAACCACCGCGCGATCGTCGCCGGTTCGGCCGCGACGCGCGCGATCGCCGCGTCCAGCCACTCCGGGTCGGGTACGCCCCGCAGGGCGGCGCGTAGTCGTTCGGGTGTCATCCCGGTCTCCCTTCCGAGCTGGTACGGACGGCGCTCAGCCGCCACCGGGGTGGTCGGACGGCGCGCCGGGCGCGGTGACGGTGCGGCCGATGACCGCGGGCCCGGCGGCGGCGTGGCCGGCGGCGGCGTGGAGGAAGTCGAGCGACCGGGCGGCCACCTGCGGGGCGGCGTGCGAGTGCCGGGGCAGTTCCACGGCGACCAGCCCGGCGTAGCCGACCTCGGCGAGCGCGGCGAGCACCGGCGGGAAGTCGATCTCGCCGGTGCCGAACTCCAGGTGCTCGTGCACGCCCCGGCGCATGTCGTCGATCTGCACGTTGACCAGGTGCGCGCCGACCGACCGGACGCAGTCGGGCACGTCGACCGGCTCCAGGCAGCGGCAGTGTCCGATGTCGAGGGTGAGGCCGAACGCCGCCGGGCGGCCGAGGGCGTCGTGCAGCCGCCGCCAGCCGGCGATGTCCTCGACGAGCATCCCGGGCTCCGGCTCGAAGCCGAGCGGCACCCCGGCGACGTCGGCCGCCGCGCAGACGGTGGCGCAGCCGGCCACGAGGCGGTCCCAGGCGACGGCCGGCGCGACGTCGGCGGGGCGTACCCCGGCCCAGCAGGAGACCGCCTCGGCGCCCAGGTCCGCGCCGACGGCGACGGCCCGGCGGAGGAACTCGATGCGGCGGGCCGGGTCGTCGTGCAGCAGGGTCGGGGCGTGCTTGTGCCACGGGTCGAGCAGGTACCGGGCCCCCGTCTCGATCACCACGGCGAGCCCGAGCGCGTCGAGGCGACGGGCCACGGCGGCCGTGCGGCGGGCCAGGTCGGGGGCGAACGGGTCGAGGTGGTCGTGGTCGAGGGTGAGCGCCACCCCCTCGTAGCCGAGGTCGGCGATGACGGCGAGCGCGTCGTCGAGCCGGTGGTTGGCGAAGCCGTTCGTCCCGTAGCCGAACCGCAGCCCGGCGGGCCCGGCCGCGACGACGGCGCGGCCATCGGGGGCGGCACGGCGGTCGGGGGCGGCGGGCCGGGCCGGCGGGCCGGCGGTCACGTCGGGGACACCTTCCGGGCCAGCAGCCGGCCCAGCGGCGCGGCGGCGGCGATCGCCAGGCCGAGCAGCCCCGCGCCGGCGCGGGCGGTCAGCGCGCCCTGCAACGCGGGCAGCCCGGTGATGCCCGCGCCGACGGCGGCCCGGACCCGGCCGGCCGACGGGTCGGCGAGCACCCGGGCCTGCGCCCCGCCGTAGCGGGCGAGGTAGCCGGCGGCGAGGGCGGCCGGCGCGGCGGCGGGCCGAGGGCCGACGGCCGCGGCGGCGACGAGGGCCGTGCCGGCGAGGGTCGCGCCGGGCAGGGCCCGGTCGGTGCCGCCGACCTCGCGGCGGGACAGGGCCGTGACCGTCCAGGTGTGCGCGGCGACGGTGGCCGCCGCCGGCAGCGCCCGGGACAGCCGGCCGCCGGTCGCGCCGAGCAGCACGTCCAGCCCTCGGCAGGCCGCCATCACAGCGGGGCCGGCGGCGGTGTTCTTGGCCGCCAGGTCGTACGCCCAGACGGCGGCGGCCAGCGGCACGGCGACGACGGCGGCCCGCCGGCCGCCCGCCGCGCTGGCCAGGGCCACCCCGGCCGCGGTGAGGCCGGCGGCGAGGCCGAGCGCGGCGGGCGGGCTGACCCGGCCGCTGGGAATGGGGCGCTCCGGCCGCTCGACCGCGTCGAGCCGCCGGTCGGCCCAGTCGTTGGCGGCCATCCCGGCCCAGTACAGCAGCACCGACGCGGCGGCCAGGCCGGGCGTACGCCGCCCGAGCGACCCGGCCGCCGCCGCGCCGGCCAGCACGTCGCCCGGCACGGAGAGCCCGGCCGGGGCACGGACCAGCTCGGCCAGGTCGGCGAGGGTGCTCACGCGGCACCGCCGGCCGGCGGCGAGCCGGCCCCGGTGTGCAGGTCGACGGCGAGCGCGGCCAGCCGGGCCCACTGCTCGGCCAGCGCGTGGCTGGGGGCGCGGCCGGCGGTCGCACCCGCGTCGGGCGCGGAGCCGGCAGCACCCGGGTCGGCGGGGCCCTCGGCGTCGGGCGCGGAGCCGGTGGGACCAGGGTCGGCGGGGTCGAGCGGGTCCTTGAAGAAGAACGCGAGGTCGGTCAGGGGACCGTGCCGGCCGGCGGCGTGCGCAGCGGCGGTGATCCGGGCCAGGTCGAGCACGAGCGGGGCGGCCAGGGCCGAGTCGCAGCCGTGCCAGGTGAATTCCAGCCGCATGCCGGTGCCGAGGAAGCCGGCGAAGGTGATCAGATCCCAGGCGGTCTTGAAGTCGCCCAGTTCCTCGACGTAGTCGATGCGGGTGTCGCCCTGCGGGACGTACCCGAGGATCTCACCGAGGACGCGCTGCTTGCTGGCGACCTTGGCGGCGTTGGCGTCCGGCTGGGCCAGGGTCGCGCCGTCACCGCCGCCGAGCAGGTTCGTCCCGGACCAGGAACGCACCGCGAGGTGCCGCATCGCGAACATCGGGGCGAGCACCGACTTGAGCAGGGTCTCCCCGGTCTTGCCGTCGTGCCCCGCGTACGGCAGGGCGTGCCGGGCGGCCAGCGCCGCGAGGGCGGGCAGCCGGGCCCCGGTCGACGGGGTGAAGTCCACGTACGGGCAGCCGGCGGTGAACGCCGCGTACGCGTACAGCGAGCTGGGCGGCAGCACCTCCTCGCCGGCCGCGAGCGCGGCGGCCAGGGCGTCCGCGTCGGCGTGCGCGGGGTGCGGGCGGGCGGCCGGTTCGGTGGCGGAGACGTTGACCACCACCACCCGGTCCAGCCGGTGCCGCTCGCGGAACGCGGTGAGGTCGGCGACGGCGGCGGCAACCCGGTCGGCCTGGGTCCCGCCGACCGGGGCGGGGCGCACGTCGTCGCCGACGGCGGCCAGTTCCTCGCCGAGCGCGGCGACCAGCCGGGCCGGGACCACCCCGGCGTCGGCCAGGGCCTCGGCGCGCTTGGCCAGCGGGGTGGTGGCCACGTCGTGGCCGCCGAACACGAGGTCGGCGAAGGACGGCCACGCGGGACCCCGCAGCTCGGGCAGCTCGGTGACGCAGCCGGTCGGGCCGGTGAGCCCGGCCCGCAGGGCGAGCGCCCCGACGATGCTGGTGGTCGCGACCGAGCCGCGCGCCCCCACCAGCCAGACACCCGTACGCATGGTGCTCCTTCCGCCAGTGGCTCCAGCATAGATCAAAGTCAATATTACGCGCCCCGCCCGGCCGCCCGACCCGATTCCCCGCGCCTCGGCGCCGAAAGCGGCGACAACGGTGCCGGGCGGGTTCGTCGGGTCGGGCGGCGGACGGGACTGGCAGGCAGGGTCGGTCGGCGTCCCGTCCCTGTCTCCCCCGCATGCGTGGTGCGTGGTGCGCGGCCCTCCGGCGCGGCCGGGGAATCCCGGTCCGGCCGCGCCGGAGGTGCCGTCGTGCTGTCGTGCGCGCCGGGCGGGTGCCCGCCGTCGCACGCCCTCCGGAGCCGACCCCGTCCCCGCCGCGGGGCGCAACCGCGGCGGGTCCTCGCCGGCCGGTCCGGAAAGCCTCTGGTCGGGCGGTGCCGGCACGCGGGCCGGCAC